>NZ_JAVKBY010000257.1:0-38341 GCF_040222985.1 Coleofasciculus sp. F4-SAH-05 | reverse complement strand
GGGGGAGCAGAGGGAGTTAACTCAAAGTTCTACCTTACCGATTCCCTGACGAATGACGAATGACGAATGACAAATGACAAATGACAAATGACAAATGACAAATGACAAATGACAAATGACAAATGACAAATGACAAATGACAAATGACAAATGACAAATGACAAATGACAAATGACATTTTTTCCGAAATAAGGCTGAACAGATTGATATGAAAACTATAGCTCGTCCAGAAAAAGCCGATCGCACCTATGCAACCTAACCACCCCTCCCTAGAGCAGCTCATTTTGGAAAATGCCAGTCTGCGCCAGGAAATCGCCGCCTTGAAGCAGGAAAATGCGGATTTAGAAATTCTGCTGGAGACGACAACGGAACATTCGGATACCGTTACCGCCCAGTTGCATAATCAGGCAATTCAAGCCGTACTCGATAGTGAAAAACGACTGTTGCAATTTCTGGAAGCCATGCCCGTGGGTGTAGCGGTATTGGATCATCAAGGATGTCTGTACTATATTAATCGTAAGGGAAAACAGTTAACCCGACATCGCATCCCTCTGGGAGTCAATGCGGAAAAATTAGCTAAACTTTATCACATTTATCGCAGCGGAACCAACCAACTTTATCCCTTTGATCAGTTACCGATTGTGCGAGCGCTTCAGGGTGAAACTTCCACGGCTGATGACCTAGAAATCCGCCACGGGGATCAGGTGATTCCCCTAGAACTTTGGGGAACACCGATATTTGATCAAGACGGGACTATTATTTTTGCGATCGCGGCGTTTCAAGACATCACCGATCGCAAAAAAGCCGAAGCCGAACGCATTCAGTTTACCACGGATCTGTTTGCCCTCAATCAAGCCTTATCCCGCTTTGTCCCCCGCCAATTCCTTCAATTGTTGGAGAAAGATAGTATTGTCGATGTGCAACTGGGTGATCATGTACAAAAATATATGTCCGTTTTATTTTCTGACATTCGTAATTTTACCACCATTTCCGAAAAAATGAATCCGGACGATAATTTTAAATTTATCAATTCCTATTTTAGTCGCATGGAATCAGCCATTATTGATAACCAAGGGTTTATTGATAAATATATTGGTGATGCGATTATGGCACTCTTTAGTGGTAATGCAGATGATGCACTTAAGGCGGGAATTACCATGTTGCATCGGCTGGCTGAGTATAATAGTCATCGTACCAAAACTGGCTATGTGCCGATTCACATTGGCATTGGGATTAATACTGGCTTGTTGATGTTGGGTACAGTAGGCGGTGCATCGCGCATGGATAGTACGGTGATTAGTGATGCTGTTAATTTAGCGTATCGGATGGAAGGATTAACTAAAGCTTATAGTGTACCGTTGTTGATTTCTCACCACACGTTTTGCCAGCTCAATAATGCCAATGACTATAGTTTTCGTGTGATTGATAAAGTTAAGGTTAAGGGAAAATCTGAGGCGGTGAGTGTTTATGAAGTCTTTGATGCAGATGAATCGGAAATGCAACAGGCTAAGTTAGTCACAAAAACAACCTTTGAACAAGCCCTGTTATTTTACAATCTGGGTAAGCTTGACGTAGCCGCTAGTCTGTTTGAACAGTGTTTGCGCCAAAACCCTGAAGATAGCGTGGCTCGAATTTATCAGTTACGCTGTTTTTCCGGAACCTACCCCCCTCCCTAAAATCTATGTTTAACATTCCCGGTTATCAGATTTTATGCCAAATTTATGAAAGCACTCAATCGATTGTCTATCGAGGAATTCGCCAAGCGGATCAGCAAGCGGTTATCCTTAAACGCCTGAAGACTAATTATCCTACACCGGAAGAGATTCGCAAATATAAGCAGGAATATCAACTCACTCGCTGTCTCAATTTGGCAGGCGTCGTCAAAGCCTATCGCTTAGAACAGTATCAAAACAACGTAGTCATTATATTCGAGGATTTCGGCGGCGATTCTTTACAGCTATTGCTTAATCACCATCCACTGACTCTGGCTGAGTTTCTAGATATCGCGATTAAAATAACCGATAGTTTAAATCAAATCCACGCCGCTACTATTATCCATAAAGATATTAACCCCAGTAATATTGTTTACAATCCCCAAACCGGACAAATTAAACTGATTGATTTTGGCATTGCCAGTGTTTTGAGTCGGGAAAATCCGACTCTACAAAACCCCAATGTTATCGAAGGGACTTTAGCCTATATCTCCCCGGAACAAACGGGCAGAATGAACCGATATGTGGATTATCGCACAGATTTTTACTCGCTGGGTGTCACCTTTTATGAATTGTTGACCGGAAACCTCCCCTTTGAGGCTCAAGATGCGATGGAGTTAGTGCATTGCCATCTGGCAAAATATCCCACACCTCCCCATCTTTTAGACGGGAGTAAACAGATGCAGGAAGGTAAGGGAGTGGGGGAGATACCCCAGGCGGTTTCAGACATTGTGCTTAAACTACTCGCGAAAACAGCAGACGAACGCTATAAAAGTGCCTTGGGACTTCAAGCGGATTTAGTGATTTGTCTGATGCAATTAGAGGCAAATGGCTTTATCGAACCCTTTCCCGTTGGCGAAAATGATGTCAGTGAAAAATTCCAAGTTCCTCAAAGAAATTATGGTAGAGATGCTGAATTAGCCACCTTACTCGCCGCCTTTAACCGTGTGGCTAATGGCAGCAAAGAATTAATGCTTGTATCGGGTTCCGCTGGGATTGGAAAATCGGCATTAGTCCAGGAACTTCATCAACCAATTGTGCAAGAACGGGGCTATTTTATCGTCGGTAAATTTGACCAATTTAAACAGAATCGCCCCTTCGCGTCTTTAGTGCAAGCCTTCTCTGACTTAATCGGACAAATTTTAACCGAAAGTGAAGCAAAAATTGCTGATTGGCGTTCTCAACTGTTAGAGGCGTTTGGTGTTAATGGTCAAGTTATTATTGACGTTATTCCTAAACTTGAACTGATTATCGGTCAACAGCCTCCTGTACCCGAACTTCCGGCGACAGAAGCGCAAAATCGCTTTAATCGATTGTTGGTTCAGTTTATTCAGGTGTTTGCTCAAGCAGAACATCCTCTGGTTATTTTTCTGGATGATTTGCAATGGGCAGATTCGGCGTCTCTGGATTTGCTGGAACGATTACTGACTGATGTCGATAGTCGTTATCTTTTAATTATTGCTGCCTATCGGGATAACGAAATTAACCCAGTTCATCCTTTAAATAGGTTGCTGGAGAAGAGTCCTAATCTGGGTGTGGCAGTTAATCAAATTAATCTCAACCCCTTAGAGTTAATCCACCTGAATCAGCTAATTGCCGATGCGCTGGATTGTTCTTTAGAGGAGGTAAAATCCCTAGCAGAATTGGTTTGGAACAAAACCCAAGGAAATCCTTTTTTTGCTAACCAGTTCTTAACCTCTATTTATAACCAAGGGTTACTTCAATTTGATTTTGATTCAGGTTCATGGCAGTGGGATATTCAAGAGATTGCCGCGCAAACGGTATCCGATAACGTTGTTGAATTTATCGCCCAAAAACTGCAAACGTTATCAGAAAATACTCAGTCGGCTTTACAGCTTGCGGCTGGAATTGGTAATGTCTTTGATTTAACCACGTTAGCCGCTATTTATGATAAATCACCATTAGAAACTGCCATTGACTTATGGGAGGCGATTCAAGCAGGACTAATTATTCCTCTGGGTGAAGATTACAAATTTATTCAATCTGCTGTACTTACCACATCTAGTTATTTCACTGACAATGATCAGAATGACAATTCCCCTTCTCTTACATCACCAATCAGTGTCACGGTTAATCCTTCATATCGATTTATTCATGACCGAATTCAACAAGCTGCCTATTCTTTAATTCCTGAAACGGAGCAACCTGGCATTCACCTGCGAATTGGTCAGTTTATGCTGAAAACAACTCCACCAGAAAAGCAGGACGAGAAACTATTTGATATTGTCAATCAGTTAAATATTGGTATCTCGTTAATCACGCATCAGTCTGAGAGAGATGAAATGGCTCAATTGAATCTCTTAGCTGGACAAAAAGCCAAAGCTGCCACTGCCTATGAATCGGCGGCTAATTATTTAAATACAGGATTGAATTTGTTAGCCACGGATAGCTGGCAGCTTCAGTATGGCTTAACAGTAAAACTCTATTATAAAGCCGCAGAAACTGCTTATTCACAAGGAGAGTTTGCCGCCGCAAAACAGTTAGGAACGGTTATTTTAGACAAAGCCAATGTATTGCGCGATCGCGTCAAAGTCTATGAACTGATGATGCAGATTAGTATCGCCCAAAATCAGCTACTTCAGGCGATTGATATTGGTTTAGAAACCCTGGAAATGCTGGATGTTTTTTTAGTCGAGTCTAACGGAGGAAATAGACAAGTTGAGTTACCCTCGCTCACCGATTTAGACGACTTTCCCCAAATGACTGATCCGCAGAAAAAAGCAGCAATGAGACTACTGGTTACCGTGGCATCGGCTACCTATTTAGCCAAGCCGGAACTCTTGTTCCAGGTAATCTTAACTATGGTCAATCTTTGTCAAACCTATGGGCTTTTGCCAGAGTCTACTTACGCCTATTCAGTATATGGATTGCTTCTCTGTGGAATGTTGGGAAAAATAGAGGAAGGCTATTACGCCGGGGAATTAGCGCTGAGACTTTTAGATCAATTAGAAGCAAAGGCGCTTAAGTGTAAAGTGCTGCACCTGTTTAATGTCTATATCCACCACTGGAAAGCCCATGCTAAGGATACCTTAATTCCCTTGCGATCGGCAATTCAATCTGGATTGGAAACTGGGGATTTAGAATATGCGGGGTATTGCATGACCAATGATTGTACCTATTCGTTTTTTATTGGTACTCCCCTGGATGTTGTCGAGAAAAAGCATAAACACTATATTAAATCCCTCTCTAAAATAAACCATACATTTTCCCTTTATTTAACCCAACTCTGGCGACAAGTCTGCTTGAACTTAATTGAAGAAGTCGAGTCAGTAGTGCAATTGCAAGGGGATAGCTTTGATGAACAGAAAACTCTGCCCTACTTACACCAAACCAATAATCATACCTTACTCTTTTTTGTCTATTTAGCCAAAGAAATCCTCAGTTATTTATTTAAAGAGTTGAATTTAGCGATTTCCGTAACCCATCAGACTGAGGCATTTGCCGGATCAGCACAGGGATTAATCGTTTATGCGATTCATCTGTTCTACAATTCACTCATCCTCTTGGCGCAGTATCCCACTGTAGAACCCTCTGAACAAGAACAGTATTTAAATAAAGTCATTGCTAATCAAGAAAAAATGCAACATTGGGCGAATTATGCCCCGATGAACTATCAGCATAAGTATGATTTAGTGGCAGCAGAGAAAGCGCGAATTTTAGGAGACTTTCTCAAGGCAATGGACGATTACGACCACGCGATTCAGGGCGCAAGAGAATATGGATATATCCAAGAAGAAGCCTTAGCCTATGAACGCGCCGCCGAATTTTATCTCAGTCTCAATCGAGTAGAAATTGCTCAAACGTATATGACTAAAGCGCATTATTGCTATAGTCGCTGGGGAGCCAATGCTAAAGTTAGGGACTTAGAGGAACGCCATTCTCAGTTAATTGAACGGCGGACAAATTTCCGTTCAGCCGACAGGAAAACCTCCGGCGTCAATCCCTTTATTCAAACCTCTAATGGGAGTGATTCGTCTCGCTTAGATTTGACCAGTGTTCTGAAAGCCTCTCAAGCGTTGTCAGGAGAAATACTTTTAGATCAATTGCTGGCAAAGTTCATGCAAATTCTGATTGAAAATGCAGGTGCAACTCAAGGCTATTTGATTCTGTCTACTCAAGGAGAACTGCTGATTGAAGCGGAGGCGGCGGTGAATCAGGAGACGGTTAAGGTGTTACAGTCGATTCCAGTAGAAAGTAGTACTGCTGTGGCAACAAGTATTATTAATTATGTGGCACGTACCCACGAAACAGTGGTTTTACATGATGCTATGAATCAGGATAAATTTACTCAGGATGTCTATGTGATCCAAAATCAGTCTAAGTCGATTTTGTGTAGTCCATTGCTGAATCAAGGCAAACTATCCGGATTGATTTATTTAGAAAATACTTTAACGACGGGTGCTTTTACCTCAGACCGACTAGAACTGCTGAAACTCTTATCCTCTCAAGCCACAATATCAATTGAAAATGCTAAACTTTACGCCGAAATTCGCAGCAATGAAAGTCGATTAAGTCAACTTTTAGAAGCCGTCTCTGTGGGAGTCGCGGTTATCGATAAGCGGGGCAAAAGTCACTACTTGAATCAACGGGCGCAGGAGTTACTCGGCAAAGGAATTATACCCGATATAAACTATGATAAAATTGCTGAAATTTATCAAAACTATGTCGCTGGAACCAAGCAGCTTTATCCTAATGATAAATTACCCATGGTAAAAGCCTTACGTGGTGAATATGCGACGGCGGATGATATTGAAATCCATCACGGCGATAGAATTATTCCCATCGAAGCCTGGGGAACACCTATTTTTGATGAACAGGGGAATGTTATCTATGCGATTGTCGCCTTTCAAGATATTACCGAACGTCGCCACGCTGAGGCTGAACACGAACAATTTACCCAAAAACTCTCTCAACTGAATCTGGCATTTTCCCGGTTTGTGCCGCGTCAATTTCTCCAGTTTTTGGATAAGGACAGTATTGTGGAGGTACAAGTTGGGGATCAGGTGCAGAAGGAAATGTCGGTGTTATTTTCTGATATTCGGGATTTTACCCAACTCTCGGAAACAATGACACCGGATGATAATTTCAAATTGATTAATTCTTATTTACAATGTATGGAACCGACGATTGTGGATAATCAAGGGTTTATCGATAAGTATATTGGCGATGGGATTATGGCACTCTTTGGCGGTGAGGTTAATGATGCGGTGAACGCCGGAATTGCCATGTTGCATCGACTGAGAGAGTATAATAAAAAGCGCCGGAATCAGGGTGATAGTCCCCTGAGAATTGGTATAGGGATTAATACGGGTTCTTTGATGTTGGGGACAGTTGGCGGATGCAATCGCATGGATACGACGGTAATCAGTGATGCGGTGAATTTGGCGTCTCGTGTGGAAGGATTGACGAAAGAGTATGGTGTGTCGTTGTTAATTTCCCATCATACGTTCTTAGGGTTACAGCAACCGACTGACTATGCGATTCGTTTAATTGGTCAAGTACAGGTTAAGGGAAAAGCGGAATTAGTCACAGTTTATGAAGTCTTTGATGCGGATTCTCCGGAGATAAAAGCTGGGAAGTTGGCGACATTGCAACTGTTTACTGAGGCGTTATCGTTTTATCATCTCCGGGTTTTTGAGCAAGCCGCACATCAGTTTGAAAAGGTTTTACGGTTGAGTCCTAGGGATAGAGTGGCTCAACTGTATCTTAAACGTATCCGGGGGAATGGGTGAGGCGGAATGGGGGGTTGGGTTTCAACAATCAAGACGCGCCATGGCGCGTCTCTACATTCTATTCCCAGGCGTCGAGGTCTATGGCTTTTGAGCCGCCTCGTTCTAGCTGTCCTAAAAGTTTACCCAACTGATACCACACTAACCAACCAATGAATAGAGTTAGGGGTAGGGAAATGGTGTAAGCCAGGAATGTGGGAAAGCTAAAAATTTCTAACCCAGCCGCCAAAAATACGCAAATTCCGACGGAAATTCCTAGGAATGGGATGAATAATGGCAATCCTTGCATTTGAGCCAGACTGCGAGAGGAACGGTTTTTTGACCATTCCTGTACCTTTTGTTTTAGGGTGGCTTCAAACGCCGCACCGCAGGTAATCCCAGCCAATAAACCCATCACTAACAATAA
This sequence comes from Coleofasciculus sp. F4-SAH-05, assembly GCF_040222985.1. Lineage (NCBI taxonomy): Bacteria > Bacillati > Cyanobacteriota > Cyanophyceae > Coleofasciculales > Coleofasciculaceae > Coleofasciculus > Coleofasciculus sp. F4-SAH-05. The sequence continues at coordinate 30,473 of NZ_JAVKBY010000257.1, read as the reverse complement.
ATAAGGCGGTTCATGAAAATAATACACAAAGCACTCCCAGCGTATAAGTCCGATACAGCCAGATTGTACACTGTCTCCAGCCTTTAAGCGGTGACGTAATGAGTTATGATTTACTGTGGCGATGTGACTGACGTGAGTAGAGCCAAGCCGATCGCATCCAGACCCAACCCAGAAAACTCCCGATAAAATAAGCGGGGAAATCTGACCACGTAAAGGTATTCCCCAAGATAACCCGACCCAGTAACGTGGCTCGGATTGCCTGCAAAAATGGAGGTTGCCATAGTTGCAGAACCTCCAGGAGACACGTAACCAGAAAGACGCCTACCGCCGTCCACAGGGGTGACGCTTTGGGAAAGAAAAGTCCAACCAAGAGAATCCAGAAAATCTCATAGGCAAAGCTACCTAGGCGGTCATTCAGCCATTCCGGTGCAGGTAGGTAAAAGCGGACTCCATACCCCAAGGGCGCAATCAGGATAATGCTGATGAGCAGAATAATGCGATATTTCAAAATAGGATAATAAACTACCCAGACCTGCTATCGCTCTCGGTCTGGGTTTTCAGTAGCCCTGAAGTCATCAAACAAGCTAAGCTGAACATATTCAATAGTTCGATTTAACTTGCACGACAACTTCGTGCCTCTAGGCTGGTTTATAGACAGCCCCACAAGTGCAATATTATTGGCTCCGTTGAAGTCGGCATCCCCATGCCAACCACAATGCCCACACTTAAAAGTCTTGCCACTACGGTAAGACTTTCCCTTTACTGGGTGAATGTGCAGACACTTGTGACACATTTGGGAAGTATAGGCAGGGGGAATTGGGATAACTTGAACACCAGCACCAAGGGCTTTATACTCGATAAACGTTCGCAGTTGATAGAACGCCCACGAGTTTGAACGTCGTCGTTCAGTTTTGCTTCTGGGTTGCTCGTTAGTTCTTTCCCTGATGCCTGTCAAGTCTTCTATAGCAATTGAGGCACTTAACTCAACACCTCGACTCCGCTCGGTGTTGACGCTGAGCGGAGTCGAAGCGTCAACTGCCCGTTTGACCACTGACTTAGAAATATTATGGTTGAGCCATTGTTGGTAGCGTCTCTCCCTCCCCGACAGCCGTTTCAAAACTTCTCGACACCTACGTCGAGTTGTTCTCGTACCTTTCGAGGCTTTTTTCTGGAGAGATGCTCGGGTTTGAGCAAATTTATCTCGCACCGACTGGATATGTTTGCCGTCCCACTTTTTATCCTCTGATGTGACGGCAATGTCACGACGCCCCAAGTCAATTCCAATCATTTGATCAGCATCCTGGGGGGAGGGAGGGGTGTCCTTAATCTGAATATGCAGATAGAACTGACTATCGCGGTGCTTGCAGAGTTGAGCTGAGGTTGGTTTTCTTCCTTTGAGTTTTCCTTTCTGGTAGTTACCTGGCTTTAACTCAACCCGCTCTCTACCTTGAACAGTAGCGATACTTACCGTCCAGTCGTGTTCACGAAGTCGAAACAAGTCCTTGTCACAATCCATGCTGCTTGGCACAAAACCCTTGACAGGTTTGCCTTTTTGCTTAGCTGTTTTCCGGTTAGCTGCTACCCTGGCGCAAACCCTGATCGCCATATTCGCTACCAGGTTAAATTGACTTTTAATGGTTTGATAAGTCAGCGATTGGATAGCAATCTTATTGGTCAGCTTTGGATTGGTATGTTCGTTCACGTAGTTGCAAGCATCCGCAAACGCCTGAAGGGTCGCCTCTAGTTTGGACACCTGTTCAGGAGAGGGTTGAAGCTTTACGACTATCGTGAGAACTTGTTTCATGATTACTATCATGCCACTGGGCGGGAATATTGGAAATCTGAGGGGGTGACAAGGAACTTGAAGGTACTACTGGGTGTAGGGTGTAGGGTGTAGGGAAAAATTGACGCTTCGACTCCGCTCACTTCGACTCCGCGAGGGCGTCAACACCTCGACTCCGCTCGGTGTTGAACTTTACTCAGGGAGTCACCAAAAACTCTATTGCTTATTCATTTTGACCCTGAAGTCCTTCCAGTTGACGTCGTTGCCTCGCCAGAAAGAGCGCTTGCTCCTTACCCTATCTCCTCTTATGGGCTTTTGTGTTCCTTACCGATTTACCCCACACCCCATACCCCATACCCTGCCTACCTTTGACTTAGTTTGTCACCCCTTCAGATTGGAAATACTTCGGGCATCTAACCCTCGTATTTCCCGCTCTCCCCCTACGGCTTACCTCCACTTCGTTCCGGTTGAAGCCATAGCCCCTCGCGATTCGGGTGGTCAACCTCTCTACACCCATCGCTTTAACTCAGGATTAGCACTCAACTCTAATTCTGGAAACGCATAAACGACAACGCCTGTATCGGGGTCATTGTCAATATTCACATACCCGGACTTGACCAAATCGTTCAACGTCGCTTCTACTTCCGCAAACCCTCGTCCCGTATCGACAACCCCCTGAGTCACGGACAATTTACCGCCTCTGACTTCAGCCGCTTTTACTAATTGGACAACAAAGGTTTTGGTGAGGAGAGGGAACAGGGAATAGGGAATAGGGAATAGGGAACAGGGAACAGGGAATAGGCTATAGAAATTTTGTCCCCCAGCTTCCCCAGCTTCCAGACGTAGCATGCTACGTCTCTACAAGCTTCCCCAGCTCCCCCATCTCCCCCTAAATCACTATTCCCACTCAATCGTTCCCGGTGGCTTAGAGGTAATATCGTAAGCCACGCGATTAACACCTTTAACTTCATTCACAATCCGATTAGAAATGATTTCGAGTAAATCGTAAGGAACTCGTGACCAATCCGCCGTCATTCCGTCCTCACTACTCACCAAACGCAGCACAACCGGATACGCATACGTGCGCTGATCCCCCATTACCCCAACACTGCGAATCGGGAGTAAAACAGCAAACGCTTGCCACAGCTCATGATAAAGTCCATGTCGATTAATTTCCTGGCGAACAATCAAATCCGCATCGCGCAGAATATTCAGCCGTTCTGCGGTGACTTCGCCAATAATCCGAATCGCTAATCCGGGTCCGGGGAAGGGATGACGCCGCACAATTTCTTCGGGTAAACCAATGGAACGTCCCACTTTGCGAACTTCATCTTTGAATAGTTTCCGTAAGGGTTCCACTAGCTTAAAGCGCAAGTCTTTGGGTAAACCCCCGACGTTATGATGACTCTTAATTTTCACCGCCACCCGTTCCCCGGTTTTGGGATCAACATTAGTATCCGCTGACTCAATCACATCGGGGTAAAGCGTACCCTGAGCCAAATAGTCAAAAGGACCCAGAATTTTGGATTGTTCTTCAAAGACACGAATAAACTCGTGACCAATACGACGACGCTTTTCTTCAGGATCAGTCACCCCTTCCAGCCGAGCCAGGAAGCGATCGCGGGCGTTAACATATTCTACAGGAATATGAAATTCGCCCTGAAATAGCTTAACCAACCGTTCTGGCTCCAGTTTTCGCATGAAGCCTTGGTCAATAAACATACAGGTCAATTGGTCGCCAATCGCCTTGTGCAATAAGAAGGCTAGGGTTGAGGAATCCACACCTCCAGACAGAGCTAGCAGTACCCGTTTATCTCCCACCTTGGCGCGAATTTCGCGAATTGCTTCCTCGACAAAGGCTTCCGTTGTCCAAGTGGGTTCGCAGTCGCAGATGTGATAAACGAAATTGCGAATTAACGCGATACCGCCAACCGAATGCACAACTTCCGGGTGAAACTGCACCCCATAGAGCTGCTTCTGGTGATCCGCGATCGCGGCACAAGGAGTATTCTCGGTATGGGCTAGGACTTCAAAGCCGTCTGGCAATTCCTGACAGGAATCTGCATGGCTCATCCACATCGTTGAACGTTCTTCCACGTTCGTCAACAAGTCCGTGGGATCATCGATATGCAGCGAGGCTTTGCCATATTCTCCCCGTTTAGAGCGAGTTACTTTCCCACCGAGTTGCTGTACCATTAACTGCATCCCATAGCAAACCCCCAATATAGGAATACCCATAAGCAAAATTTCGGGATCACACTGAGGTGCAGCGTCATCGTAGACGGAATTCGGACCTCCCGATAGAATAATTCCTTTGGGACTCAGTTGTCGGAGTTTTTCGGCGCTGGTGCGATAGGAGATGACTTCTGAATACACCTGGGTTTCGCGGATACGACGAGCGATGAGTTCTGAATATTGAGAGCCAAAATCCAGAATCACAATCATCTGGCGATGTAACTGGTTTTGTAGAGTGGTTGTGGGTAATGTCTCTACTGGTTGAGATGCGTTTCCTGTTGGTCTAGTCACTGCTTTGTCCTGTAAGCGCAATTTGAGTAATATAAGGATATATCTCGCTGAGCAAGTCTGCTACTGATAGCAAGAGAATCTATTGGTTTAACAGAATACATATTCTTACAAACTTAACATAATTGCGAAAGTAATGTTGCTCCCCATGGGCTAGTGACGATGACTTGGCGGTTGCGATCAAATAACAGGGAACCGACTCGTACTTCTTGCTGGCTATGCTTATAAATATAGTCTTGGCTACGTTTATCTATCGTAGACGCGATCGCCCGATAAATCTGATTCACCCAATCACTCCCCTCCTTAGCATCCAATTGCCGCAAATAGGTCAACGCGGCTTCGGTGGTGGGACTGGTAAAAACTGCCTGTAAAATCGGCGTGGGTAATCCCACTTGAGCGCCATGAGCGGTGAGAACTTCCAAGCGTCCATCGGCTAAGTGATGATGGGTGTGAAAAATTCCACCGGCTAACTTGATTAGCTTACCATGATACCCGAATAATAAAAGTCCAGGGATTTCCTGCAATCCCGCCGCCACTAATAGGGGACCGAGCCAATTAGCAGTTTTGACTAATTGTTCGGGATTAATGCCCATCTGTCGCGCCAAACTTAACCCATTTTCTCCCACACAGAAGACTAAACAATCAAAACAGAGGGCTTTAATTTGCAGTTGTTCGCGATAAGCTTGCAGTTGCTCAGGAGCGCTTAACGGTTGAGAAATACCTGTCGTTCCCAACAATGATAATCCTTCTAGCACACCAAACGCAGCATTCGATGTCCGTTCTGCTAGAATACGACCTTCGGGTAAAATAATTGTCACCTGAATTTTTTCATCGGGTGCAAGTAAGCGACTTAGATTCCTTTGTAATAACGTCTCAGCATAGCCATAAATTGCCGCTTTTCCTGCGGCATTTAATTGTCGTCCAATTCCTTCACCGCCGACTATCTGTACCTGTTCGGTTTGCTCAGATTGTCCCCATTCCACAACTGCCCAAATCGGAGTATTTCGGGTTATATCAATGTTATCCCCCGGATCACTGCGGGTAATTGCCAATGCCATTCCTGGGTGAATTCCGGCGACTTGCTCAATCGGAATTTCTGCCGTTTCTGGAGGTTCAATTAAATCTACAGATACGGCATCTAGGGGTTTAGCTTGGCGCAACCACTGCAAAGCCGCAATAGCGGAAGCACAAGCAAAGACGGGTAGAGTATATCCAGATCTCAATGAACTACCCAGACCTCAACGAAGTAGGTCTGGGTTTCTACAACCAGACCAGTAGGACTGTGTTTCTGACGCTTCATTTGTCCTAGTTGCTTCATGCTTCCCGTTCGCTTGCGCTTACAAGTTTCTGAAGTAGAGCTAGAGACATCAGCGTCTACGAGGCTCGTTCCAAACCCCGGTAGAATTCCTAACGCCCACAAAAGCATTACCAAAGCAGCGGCTAAATCGCGATCCATTGTGAGTCCACATTTATGACAATGGTGAACTCTTTCATCTAAGGTCTTTTTTTGTTGATTTCCACAGTTAGGACAAGTCTGGGATGGTTTGACTTTTCGAGTAGGAACCTCAACAAAGACTCCGCCCGCGTCTTTTACCTTGTATTCAATCGCTGACCTCAGCATTCCCATTCCCACGTCTAAAATGGATTTGTTTAGTCCAGCCTTTTGCTTTTTTCGTTTACCTTTTTTAGAAGAGCGGGTCATTTTAGAGACTTCTAGTTTTGACCTAGCAACGAAGCTATTACAGCGAACAATATCTGTTGCTACTTGGTGTACCCAGTTTTGACGCTGATTAGCTACCTTACGGGAAAATTTGCTAATTTTCGCTTGGGCTTTTTTCCACCGACTAGAGCCTTTCTGTTTCTTCTTTCTATTGGGCGCTGTCTTACGACGCTTTCCCTTGGAAAGATGCTTGATTTTTGCCTCAGCTTTTCGTAGAAATTTAGGGGGCCTCATAAAAGAATGGTTTTCCCCATCAGTTATCGCTAATGCCGACTTGCAACCAAAGTCGATGCCAACTGAACCAAAATCTGTTTGTCTTGTCGCCGCCTTTAATTCAGTTAGATTAACGGTTATACTTGCATACCATTTTTCATTACGGTAGACAAGGGTGCAGGTTGTTGTCATCCCCCAGATCCGGGCTTTGCCGCGCATTTGGATTGAACCAATTTTGGCTAATTCCAGATAACCGTTATCACCCGTTGTGTGAGCATTCCATCCCGTTTTACTTGGATAAGTCCAGCCAGAGTAATGCTTAATTGACTTGTATTTAGGACGTTTGGCTAACCCTTTTAACCACCGATTAAATGCGTAATCAACACGCTTTAAAGTGGCTGGTAGAGTCATGCAGTTGCATTCCTTATACTCTGTCCAAACTTCCTTAAAAGCAGGTAAAGAGTTTTGTTGCTCGAAATAGTCAACCCAATGGTTAAACTTTTGGTACTGGGTGAACCGATTACAAACAGCAGCGTTGTACAAATCCTTGTGCAACTTACGGTGATACCGCAATGTCTGCTCTTGCTTTTTATTGGGGTATAGCCGAAAAGTTACACGTCTTGTTGGCATCGCCGTTCCCTCCTGTTACACTTAACATAGCATATTGAGAGATCACGTTCATCTATTGGTAGATTTTCACCCAGACAACCACCTATCATCTCTGATTGGTAGCATGAAGTCTGCATCTAGTCGAATCATCAGAAAAGACTTTGCTGCTCAACTGTCAAAAACTCATACTAAGTCGGCATTTTGGTCAGGTTCTTATTATGTTGCTTCCACTGGTGGTGCGCCCATTGAGAGCAATTTTGGCTTACATCAAATCCCAAGACGCACCTCAAAATTAACCCTGAGCCAAGTCGAAGGGTTGATTGCCTCCGTTCCTCCGGCAATCCGCTATCCCTCCCCACCCTCCTGAGTCGGCGAAGGATCTGCTGAGGGTGGAGAGGGATAGCGAACACGTTGACATGGTAGATCATTAGATTCTGCACTTGGACAAAGCGACGCCCTAAACCCAGCCAATAACATCCCGAATCTGAGACTTGGCATACTCGCAATCAATATGCTGCTGTGCTTTAGATAACGCGGTTTCCGGTCGCTTGTACCAGCGTTGCGATCGAATACAAAGACCATCTCGTCGAGTGGCTTCCCAGGAATAACGGGCGCGGTCTACTACCAACCACACTTTATAACCCCGATGCTGTTGTTGGGGAAATTTCAACAGACCAATCTCAGCTAGCACGCTTAAGCGCATCTGGGAACGAGCTAACCGTTTCATCAACTCCAGAAAGCAAACAGCAGCGCGTTTAGCATCATCATGAGTTGGGTAACGATAGCGATCTCTGGGTTCAAACTTAAAGTCAGATCCAATCAGTGAAAACCGGAACTTCCCTGACGCTTCCTCAACGAAAGTGACTCGCCAGGAGGTTTTGGGGTATCGAACGCAGAAGCCAGAAGGCTGAATTTTGACCGTCGCTGTCATCTGAAGTATGAAATATAAAGGATGAAAGACATCGAGAAAGGGTAGAGATCACCATCAAAATCTTCAGGCGTCTCACTGGATGTCGGAATCGTTACCACGCCAAAATCCATCATAGCTTTTTCCACGAGGCATCTGCCTCAGCAAATAGTCGCATGTTCCCGAAAAAAGTCGATACTGATCTACCTATCTCAGGCTGGGAAATGCTAAGGTTAATGGCACGCTCCTTAAGCTTTTTGGAATCGCCGAAACCATTGATATACCTTAGGGTGGGTTGAGCGAAGTCGAAACCCACCAGCATACCAGTCCGTACCATTCATGTTAAGGTAGCGAAGCTAACCACTTGGAAAGTTCATCCCATCCAGGAGTGAGGAAATGTCAGGAGTATTTCCACCCCGACGACACAAAAAACACAAGACAACCGTAAAACGCTTTCTCCTGTTTACTGGACTAAGTTTAATCAGTTTTATCCTCTGGGGAGTCATCACCCAACACCGAGTTACCGCCTCAGAGGTTATGCCTACTCAGATAACGACCAACACCAACACCTATTGGCAAGGAGGTTCGTTTCCCGTTGAGAATTTTCAGGCTTATACCTCCCCCTACGGCTACCGTCGTTCTCCCCGTGGCTCAGGTACAGAATTTCATCGCGGCTTAGACATCGCCGCACCCGAAGGCAGTTACATTCGCAACTGGTGGGCAGGTCAGGTGGTCTCCCTCTCCGATAATACCGCCTGTGGCACGTCTATCACCATCCAATCTGGTGAGTGGAAGCATATCTACTGTCACCTCAAAGGTCATGTGGAAACAGATAGCCAAGGCGTGTATTTGAGCGATCGCAGTGGCGGGATTCAACTCTGGAAAGGTCAACAGATACCCACTGGCACTCGAATTGGTCGCGTGGGTATGACCGGGCGCACCACGGGTCCTCATTTACATTGGGGGGTAAAGTACGCCGACAAATACATTGACCCCGCCTTAGTTCTCCGGGAAATGTACCGACAGCAAACGGCATCGAACTAATAGGACACAGCAAAATGCTGAAACCAAAACCCGTCAATCTCTTCCCTTCTGCATGGTTGGTGAGCCTGTCGAACCACTGCCCTCTGCCCTCTGCCTTTTGCTATAGTAGCGAGCTTTCTGGCTCGCACTACAAGGATTTCGTCATTGTTGACATTAAGGTTTGAATGCAGATGACATAAACCTTACAGCCTTCTGCCTTTCTTCTTCTGCCTTCTTAATGTATCACCGCCATTTGTTTTTCCGGCAGTTGGGTGTGTTCAGCAACAATTTGTCGAAATTGCTCCCCTTCAATGGTTTCCTGCTCTAACAAAATATCAACTAAGCGATCAATCAACGGTCGATTGTCGCGAATTAGCTGACGCGCTTCCTCATAGCATTCCATCGCGATCGCTTGCACTCGATGATCGATTTTGGCGGCAACTTCTTCGGAATAGTCAGATCGCTGCGTCCAACCGCCGCCGAGAAACACTTCGCTGTTCGGGCGTTCCAGAGCAACCGGACCTAAATCAGACATCCCATACCGAGTCACCATCTCACGCGCCAGTTCTGCCACTTTCTTAATATCACTAGCCGCACCAATGGTCACTTCACCATGACCAAAGACTTCTTCTTCCGAAGCCCGACCCCCTAAAGCAATGGTAATCTGATCAATGAGCCACGTCCGAGGCAAGTACAGATCCCCCAGATCAGTAGAGCGACTGATATCCATAAATTCCTCATTGGGTAAGGGTTGGGCAAATCCACCCACGCCACCGGAACGGGGCAAAATGGTCACCTTGTTTAAGGGATCAGAATTTTTCAGGATAGTTATCAGCAAGGCATGTCCAATCTCGTGGTAGGCAATTAATCGCTTTTTCTTACTATCCAGAAGCGGCGTCATTTGCAGACCAATACTGACGCGATCGATGGCATCATCAATTTCTAGAGGTGTAATTGCCTCTTTACGCCGTCGGGCGGTGAGGATCGCCGCCTCGTTGAGTAGGTTCGCCAAATCCGCGCCCGAAAATCCTGGAGTGCGTCGCGCGATCGCTTCTAAGGATATCTCCGGTGCCAATTTTTTATTCCGACTATGGACATCCAATATTCCTAGGCGTCCATTATAGGTAGGCAGATCGACCATAACATGGCGATCAAATCGCCCAGGTCTAAGCAGGGCGGAATCTAAAACATCGGGACGGTTGGTCGCTGCAATGATGATAATCCCCGTATTCCCCTCAAATCCATCCATTTCCGTGAGTAACTGGTTGAGGGTTTGCTCTCGCTCATCGTTACCCCCACCGATTCCCGCACCCCGTTGTCTGCCAACGGCATCAATTTCGTCGATGAAGATTAAACAGGGAGCATTTTCTTTGGCTTTTTTGAATAAATCCCGCACCCGTGAGGCTCCCACCCCGACGAACATCTCCACAAACTCACTGCCCGAAATGCTAAAGAACGGAACCCCCGCTTCTCCCGCGATCGCTTTTGCCAGCATGGTTTTTCCTGTACCCGGAGGACCGACTAACAGCACCCCTTTGGGAATACGCGCACCAATGGCGGTAAATCGTTCCGGTTGTTTCAGAAACGTGACGACTTCTTGCAATTCTTCTTTGGCTTCTTCAATCCCTGCCACATCACCAAATTGTATCCCGGTTTTCGCTTCCATCTGAAAGCGAGCGCGGGATTTGCCAAAGTTTAACGCTTGACCCGAACTACTCGCAGAGCGGCGCAGAATCATCATCAGTCCGGCGAGCAATAGTAAGAGAAAAAATAACTGCATCACCAACCCTAAAGCGGCGGAATTATTCGTGGTTGGCGTCACATCCAAGGGAATATTGGTGTTCCGCAGTTTCCCAATCAGTTCGCCATTTTGCTCCAGTAGCATGATTTCTTGGGGCGGTTCGGCGTCTTCCTGTCCGGCGAAGTAGACTCTGGCAACATCACGGGCGGGGTCAAGTTCAACTTTTTTGATAGTACAATCCGTTTGCGAGGTCTGACTCGGTGGGATCTCTTCATCTGGGGATGAGGGTGGCGGAGTGCACTCATCAATTTTCCGCAAAAGCTGCCCATAGCTTAACGATGGCTTTTGTTCCGTCTGTTGCGCTTGGGCAGGGACACCTAGCATCACACCTTGAACGATCACTAAGCTGGTTACCATACGCCACCAATAACCGAGTTTAACCTGTGGCGGCTTTGGCTTACCCGTTGAACCTCTACGCGGTTCTTGTCCCATCCATGATCTCATCCAGGAACTGTTGTTCATCGAAAATTTCCCTTGTTGGTCCTGTCTATTAACTCGCAGCGTTATGCTGCCAAGGCGTGACGCGGCACGTTCAACTGCTTCCCAACCTCTAGTTTAGCGTTCCTCCAATCTAGCCGTGACTAGGAGAGGATGCAATCGTGTTTTCGGAAAACTGAAGGGGGGACCAGGGATTGGAAGAGGAGGCAGGGTGTGGGGTGTGGGATGTGGGATGTGGGATGTCAGTAACCAGGGAACTAAGGTATTTTGTATTAGAAAGTATTAATTGGCAAGACATGGTAAAAATTGTTGGCATCAATGGTAGCCTGCGACCTAAATCCTATAGCTATCAAGCCTTAACCTTAGCCATTCAGCGTGTGCAAGCCTTGGGCGCATCCACGGAAATTCTTGACCTGCGACAGATGCAGTTACCCTTTTGTATTGGTAGCGATGACTATCCCGGTTATCCCGATGTCATCCGGTTACGGGAAACGGTACAGGAAGCCGATGGCTTAATTTTGGTTACACCGGAATATCATGGCGGCGTGAGTGGGGTACTCAAAAATGCCCTGGATTTGATGACATTTGACCATTTATCGGGTAAAGTGACAGGGCTGCTCAGTGTTTTAGGCGGTCAAGCTAACAGTAATGCTCTCAATGAACTCCGGCTGATTATCCGTTGGGTTCACGGTTGGGTGATTCCTGAGCAAATCGCTTTTGGTCGGGCGTGGCAAGCGTTTGGTGAGGATGGCAAGCTTTTAGATGAGAAACTCTCGAAGCGTTTAGATCAGTTTGCGGAAAGTTTAGTTGATCATTCTCGCAAGCTGCGGGGCGTGTTATAACATTTTTTACTAAAACATGACTGAACGAAGATTCGTTTAAATAGCGTGTTGGTTGTTTCTTGTTCTCGCTGTCCTGTTGCCAAAATTTAACGGAAGTGGTTTAATAGTAAGCCACTTATTTATCGCCGCTTTTAATGCATTGACAAGCTAAATTGTCAATACCTCTTATATTTAATTTTGTCAACAAATATAAAATTTAGTATAAATTTAACAATTATTTTTAGTAAACTTAAACTCTCATTTGTAAAAATTAAAATAGAGGGAGTCAATCACCTTCGCTTTGTTACTCAAGAATACCTAAGACCCATGATGATATCAGCCATTCCTTCACAACCGACGAGTGCTTCGGCTCAATGTCTTTGTAGCTATGCCAACACAACTAGCTCCCTGCAAGTGATTCGGATTGGTAACCCTAGCGCTTACAGTTTTGAGCGTATTGTTTTCCCTGGCGATCGCCTGTTGTTTGAAGCAGCATTGGATGCTCAACTCGAAGTTTTATCAACTTATCTGGGTCAAGCGATCAAGATTGAAAAAATTCCCTGTCGCCAGTTGCAGGTTGAAGTTGATCAGCCTCGGTTATCAGCTTAAGAAATAAATAGCATAAAGAAGGCACATTGGTATAGGTTCTCAAACAAAACTTAACATTGTTTGAAACTCATGTTGCCACAATAGATAAGGACTGGGGAGGAAGATCGGTTTCCTCCTCTTTTTTTGTGCTTGTGGGGACGTGCGATCGCGCCGAGATGCCGTATAATTAATCCGCCCAATAGCATCTGCCAGAGAAACCGCGATGAGTTACCGCATGGATCGCCGCGCCTACGCTGAAACGTATGGTCCGACTGTAGGCGATCGCATCCGTCTTGCTGATACTGATTTGTTCATTGAAGTGGAACGCGATTTCACCACTTATGGGGATGAAGTCAAATTTGGTGGCGGTAAAGTCATTCGGGATGGGATGGGACAATCTCCGATATCTAATGCGGATGGGGCGGTGGATCTGGTGATTACCAATGCCCTAATTTTGGATTGGTGGGGAATTGTCAAAGCTGATATTGGGATTAAAGACGGTAAGATTTTCCAGATTGGCAAAGCCGGAAATCCCTATATTCAAGATAACGTCGATATTATTATTGGTCCGGGGACTGAAGCCGTGGCTGGTGAAGGGATGATTCTCACCGCTGGGGGGATTGATGCCCATATTCACTTTATCTGTCCCCAACAAATCGAAGTCGCGATCGCATCCGGGATTACTACGATGTTAGGCGGCGGTACAGGACCCTCGACAGGGACAAACGCCACGACTTGCACACCGGGTCCGTGGAATATTTACCGGATGCTACAAGCCGCCGATGCGTTTCCGGTAAATTTGGGATTTCTGGGCAAAGGCAATAGTAGTCAACCCCAAGGACTTGTAGAACAAGTGTTAGCGGGGGCAATGGGGTTAAAGTTACACGAAGATTGGGGAACCACACCAGCCACAATAGACACCTGTCTCAGTGTCGCGGATGACTATGATGTCCAAGTCGCCATCCATACCGACACCCTCAACGAAGCCGGATTTGTAGAAAACACGATCGCGGCATTCAAAAACCGCGCCATCCATACCTACCATACCGAAGGTGCAGGCGGGGGTCATGCCCCTGATATTATCAAGGTTTGTGGACAAGCCAATGTTTTGCCCTCATCCACGAATCCCACTCGCCCCTATACGATGAACACCCTGGAAGAACATCTGGATATGTTGATGGTATGTCATCACTTAGATCGGGGGATTCCAGAAGATGTCGCCTTTGCCGAGTCTCGGATTCGCAGGGAAACGATCGCGGCTGAGGATATTTTGCACGATTTAGGCGCATTTAGTATGATTGCCTCCGATTCCCAGGCGATGGGGCGAGTCGGGGAAGTAATTATTCGCACCTGGCAAACAGCGCACAAGATGAAAGTGCAACGGGGCGTTTTATCTTCATCCTCTGAGGAAACAGTGGATCATGATAACTTCCGGGCAAAGCGGTATGTAGCAAAGTACACGATTAACCCCGCCATTACCCATGGTATTGCTGACTATGTGGGTTCAGTGGAGAAAGGGAAGCTGGCAGACTTGTGTTTATGGAAACCCGCCTTTTTTGGCGTGAAACCGGAGATTGTGATCAAAGGGGGTATGATAGCCTGGTCTCAAATGGGAGATGCCAATGCCAGTATACCCACACCCCAACCGATTCACAGCCGTCCGATGTTTGGCAGTTTTGGCGGTGCGATCGCGGCTACGTCGTTAACCTTTGTATCTCAAGCGGCATTAGATCGAGATATTGCTACACAATTGAAGTTACAAAAATCTGCCGTTGCGGTGTCCAATACCCGGCAAGTGAGTAAGCGAGATATGAAATTAAATGATGCATTACCTGAGATGGAAGTTGACCCAGAAACCTATGAAGTTAGGGCAGATGGCGAATTGTTAATTTGCGAACCAGCTAAGAGTTTACCCATGGCACAGCGTTACTTTTTGTTTTAAGAGAACAGTCATCTATAAAAAGGATTATAAAAAAAGGGTAATTATAGCAATAGACACATCGATTAGGACGTTCGGCACCATTGTAGAGACGCGCCATGGCGCGTCTCTACTAATTGGTGTAATCTTAGATCTATGGTACGCGATCGCACCAGGTTGCCAGTAATCGCTTAGACTCAGGTTTTGCACCACTTTGGAGCCACTCAATCGGTGTCTCTTCTTCCACTTTATCGGGGTTTACCCACACAATCTCTTTGAGTGCGTTAATGTCAACAGCCGCCTGACTAAAAAATGTTCTGGCTGTATTATCATCCAACGATATCACAGTTTTATCTGTCGCGATCGCGGCTTCCAGTAATCGTAAATCTTTGAACATTTCTGCACACTGTCTGTCAGTACCAGCAATCCGATAAATTTTATCCCATAACTCCTTATCCACTGACACATTTAAAAAGACAAACTTCCGTTTAGCTACCATCCGACGACGCCATCTAAGCGCAAATACTGATTGATGCTTATCCCACTCGTCTTTAATATCCGGCGTCATGACAACTTTGTGACAGATATCCAAAACAGCTTGTAAAAAATCCCGACAGTGTATTGAAGTTGGATGAATCGCATCCTCTCCACCCGATGAACGGGCAACTGACGCATCAATTACCAGTCGCTTTGAAATCCCTTTAGCTACCACTCGAACCTTCGGATAAACGAGATTCAGCCGCATTTAAATAGCGACTTTCTAGCTTTAGAGATACATCACTAAAATCTTCGGGGAAATCTCCAAAAGCACCTGCTTCATCTAAATCAGCACTACTAATTTTTGTCATCCCATCATCTCCCCGTGTAAACCAATGCAGTTTGACCAAATCTGGTGATATTTGGCGTTCTGCGACTAATGATTGAACGGCTAAAAGTAGCAATTCACTGTGAGTTTCTATAACAACACGGACACCCCGTTTAGCTGCATCTGCTAGTATATTCGCTAAAGCAACTTGTGCGCGAGGATGAAGGTGAAGTTCGGGTTGTTCTATGTACACTAACTGTCCTGGTTCTGCTACCAGAAGCGCTACTAGAACTGGCAAAACTTGAGAGACACCAATACCGACATCAGCAATGTTAACCAGATCATTGGCATTATCTCTTCCTGGTAAACGACCTACACGCAATTCAAGCTGAACATCATTAATTTGTCTAGCTTCAACTGTCCAAGTCAGTCCCAACATCTCAAGAGCTTTACCCAAACTCACAAGTCGTTCATCTTTTGTTTTCTGCCATTGATTTATTAGGCTGGCAACATAATCTTCAAATGTTCCAGGAAAAGGACTGGCTGTCGCTGCATTTTTGTAATTCCTTTCTGGATTTTTCCTTGATCCAGGAATATATATGATTTCATGAATGGCTTGCATGAAAATATCGGCAGGATTAAAATCTTGCCTCAAAATCTTATTTGTATGAGGCTGTATTGGGTATTCAAATACTTGAAACGCCAGTAGTGTGAATGAAATTCTATTTTTTCTGACTTCAAATTTTAATTTTTCTGGTTTATAAGTATATTTTTTGCTTTCTAATTCAACAGTCTCAGTAGACTGTTTTGTAGTTACAAGTAAGTTGTTGATAATCCAATCCGGAAATGCATTCTTAATCTCTTCTTCCGCGAAATTTAGTTTAATGGTTTTAATTTTCTCTAATTCATCACTGTCTGAATCATCCTTATATCTTAATTCTATAATATCAATTCCTTGCCCCGGTACACCTTCAAATATCATTTGAATAAAATGCTCAAATCCACTGTGTTTTAATTCAAGTACAGTATTAAATTGACTTATTTCATTTTTGTCAGATTTTTTAGACAGAATTTGTTCTACAGAAGTAAATCGTACATTCGGACCATTTAGTAACAATGCACCAGGGTCATAGGTAGCTTCTAGAGTTTGCTTCATTAGCAATAATGGCTGCATGATGCTGGATTTACCGGAACTATTCGCACCCGCCAGAATGGTTAAGGGACGGATTTCAATACTGCACTCGTCATAGAGTGACTTAAACCCCTGTACAGAAATTTTGGTAATTCCCTGAACTTCCTTATCGTTGCTTTCAGGCGATGTTGATTGACTCATAACTTAAATACACTCTTTCTTTTGTTTTACCGCTTTTTTTCCATATCCGCATAAGCCGCATAAACTCCCTGCACGTTATACCAGTTCAGGAAAATTCGGGCAATTTCTAAGGCTAACTGCGACTTCCCTTGATTAATCAAATATTGCAAAAAAGATGCCATGGTTCGTTCATTTAATCGCCCACCTAGAGAAAGAACACCCCAGAGTATCCGGTGCAGCCATGTCATCTGAATCATCATCCGCACGTCCCAAGTGGGATGTTTTTGATAAAATAATACCCCCATGCGTCCCCGTTGAATTTCCCGGTCAATCATCTGGGGAATTTGGTCTAAATTAAAGGGAGGATGCCAATGATAGCCAACAGCCGCCGGACATTTAATCAGTTTTAAACCTAATTGTTTGAGGCGAACACCTAGTTCTAAGTCTTCCCAACCATAGAGTTGAAAGCGAGTGTCAAAGAGTCCTGCTTCCTCCAACCACTTCCGCGCGATCGCAACATTCCCAGTAGCAAAATAGGCGGCGGAGAAATCCGTTATCTTGTAGGGTTCCGAACTGGGATTATCGAAATTATTGGTATTAATTACCCAGCCGTAAGTAAAGACGCGATCGCTCCCTAACTGCTGTTGTCCCTGAACCAGTGCATCAGCATGGGCTTGCAGGAAATTCTCGGTAACGACTAAATCGCTATCGATAAAGATAATTGTATCGCCTTTAGCCTGCTCAACGCCTAGATTTCGGGCTGCTGCTGGACCCAGGTGATCTTGAGAGAGCGATCGCACTTTAGATAGTTCATGACGATGAGACTCTAGCCACTCTAGTGTGCCATCTGTTGAGCCATCATCCACGACTACGACTTCATAGCCAGCGACAACAGTATCGTCTCTGAGATGTTGGTGTTCTAAGGCTTTTAGGCATTTTTGTAGAATGGGTAGACGATTGTACGTGGGAATAACAACGCTGAAAAAGAAGGATGAGGGATGGGGTATTAGAGATGATTTTTTGTACTTCATTCAGGGGTAAACTGCTGTAGGACTTATTGATTATGAATCAGGGTGGGTTTTGTTGTTCCGTTAGTGGTGGGAAGGGCGGGTTTTGTTGTTCAATTCAGTTATTGGTGGAGAGGGCGGGTTTTGTTGTTCCGTTATTGGTGGGGAGGGCGGGTTTTGTTGTTCCGTTATCGGTGGGGAGGGCGGGTTTTGTTGTTCCGTTATCGGTGGGGAGGGCGGGTTTTGTTGTTCATTTATCGGTGACTAGCTGAATTTAGTCCCTAAACCCGCCCCTACGATTGTCCCTAAACCCGCCCCTACGATTGTCCCTAAACCCGCCCCTACGATTGTCCCTAAACCCGCCCCTACAGTGGCTAAACCCACGCCGATAATTGACTTTTGACGTATTACTTCATATCGTGCCAAATGTCACCCCCTTTTGTTTCAGCCAGCGACGGTAAGCTAGAGATGCTTTATCACTGGGGAAATGACACTCCCGTTGTACATCTAAAGGAAATAATTGAGGACGTTGTGACTCAACAATGGGAATATCTTGAGCTACAAGTTTATCTTGAAACGCCTTTAATTCGGCTTCAGGAACATCAAACCCATAATTCATCGCTAACCCCATCCAGCCTAGACATTCAGTTTCCGTGACTGGCGTGACGGTAAAAAAAATAGCCAAGTTCCCTTGAGTTGATGCTTTGACAAAATGAGCCGTTAGCGGACGCAAAATTCGATAAGTATAGGTTACGTAGTTGCCTTCACCCGTACCATCGGGGTCAGGTTGCCAAACGCGGATATTATTAATCATAATTTCATCTGGGGTAGATTGGACGTGATAGTCCGCGATCGCACTTTGACACACGTCTCCCAGTAATCCCTCATGGACGAAGGGAAAATGAGCCAAATCCAGAAAATTTTCCAAGGCGCGAAAACCGCTAGCGCGATAATAATACGCACCGCAGAGAATTTTCCGATAACTGGGGTCATCCCACTCCGGGAAATAAGGAAGTGTTTCCTTTGGCTTACCCAGAGATGTCCAAATCAAACCATAGCGTTTAATAATAGGATAAGTCGTCAACCTAGCGCTTGCTGGTGGTGTCAGGTGAGGATGAGCAGGAATGCAAATGCAGTTCCCCTGGCAGTCATACGCCAAGCCGTGATAAGGACAGATCAAATTGCCTGAGCGAACAACTCCTCGTGATAAAGCCGCCCCTCGGTGCGGACACTGATCTTGACCAACCGCGAAATCTTCGCCATCATGCCACCGAAATCGCGAGGGGCTACGGGTTCAACCTTCACTTCGTGGAGATAACCCGTAGGGGGATAGCGAGAAATGCCATCGGTCAATCCCCGAAGTATTTCTAATCACTGTCCCGCTAGGTGGGATAATCTAGTTATGAAACAAGTTCTAACGATAGTTGTAAAGCTCCAACCTACGCCTGAACAAGTTGCCAAAATTGAGGCGACTCTTCAGGCGTTTGCTGCTGCTTGCAACTATGTTAATGAACACACAAATCCAAAGCTGACCAATAAAATCGCTATTCAGTCTCTGACTTACCAAACCATTAAGCATGAATTCAGTCTTGTGGCAAATATGGCAGTCAGGGCTTGTGCGCGGGTTGCGGCTAACCGCAAGGTAGCCTGGCAGAAGGGTAAGCCGGTTAAGAGCTTTGCCTCAACCAGCATCGACTGTGACAAAGACTTATTTCGATTTCGTGAGCAAGACTGGACTGTGAGTCTTGCGACTATTCACGGCAGGGAACGCATTGGGTTAAATGCTGGTAGCTACCAGAGAGGTAAACTCAAGGGAAGAAATCCAACATCAGCTCAGTTGTGTAAGCATCGCGACGGGAAGTTTTATCTGCACATCCAAATTAAAGATGATGCACCCGACTCGCCAGATACCGACAAGGTTCTTGGTATCGACCTAGGGAGGCGTGACATTGCCGTAACCTCAGTTGGCGAGAAGTGGGACGGTAAAGGTATTCAACAAGTTCGCGATAAGTTTTCTCAAGTTAGGACATCTCTCCAGAAGAAAGCCCCGAAAGGCACGAGGACAACTCGACGTAGATGTCGGGAAATCTTGAAACGGCTGTCTGGTCGGGAAAGACGCTATCAACAGTGGCTCAATCACGGTATCTCTAAGGCAGTGGTTAGACGAGCAGTTGAGTTAAGTGCCTCAATTGCTATAGAAGACCTTACGGGAATCAGGGAAAGAACTAATGAGCAACCTAGAAACAAGACTGAACGCAGACGCTCGAACAGTTGGGCATTTTATCAATTGCGTCAGTTTATTGAGTATAAAGCGCTAGGTGCCGGTGTTCGAGTTATTCCTGTTCCTCCAGCTTATACTTCACAACAATGCCATCAATGCTTACATATTCACCCAGTAAAAGGAAAGTCCTACCGTAGTGGCAAGACTTTCAAGTGTGGGCATTGCGGATGGCATGGTGATGCCGATTTCAATGGAGCCAATAATATTGCGCTTGTGGGGCTGTCTATAAACCAGCCTGGAGGCACGGGGTTGTCATGCAAGTTAAAGCGAACAATTGAGTATGTTCAGCTTAACCTGTTTGATGACTTCAGGGCTACTGAAAACCCAGACCAAGCGCGATAGCAAGTCTGGGTAGTTTATATTACTAAATCATGTTCCAGCAACCGTATAGACTGCACCGTACCCGCAGCAACGTTATCAGCCACCGCAATAACCTGCCAGTCGTTGAGCAAAACTGAGTCTTTGAACATACTAAAAGTATGGTAAACGGATAAAAGTGGTTCTTCAGTACTTATTATGCTCAATTGTTAGTTGAAATATTCAAAACCTTTATATAACAAAAGGTTTGGGCGTTATCTGGATGTTTTTATAAATTCTGAATAGCTGAAGCGCTACAATTATTATGGGGCTTGGTTTTTAATTGTTTAAACTGATATTTTAGCATAGTAACTCCGGAAGAACCTCGCAGATAGAGTAGGTGAATAATCGTCTGGTGGGCATTGCCCACCAGACGTTTTTTAAGCAGTTTGAATTGTTGGCAGATGCACCGAATGGGGTGCAGAAGTTACGGGAATTGATTTTGCAGTTGGCGGTGCAGTAGACACATCGATTAGGACTTTCCGAACTGTTGTTCCAGACGTAAGGCGTGGAACGTCTGGGAGCAGGGGGAGAATTCCAAGCCTCTCTCCTTGAAGGAGAGAGGTTTGGAGAGAGGTTTTCCAGATCCGGTGAAAAGTAAGATCCTACTCTATCCAACGCCCATACGCTGTCTGAGGATGAATGGTACTCCATCAAGGCTGGTGGGCAATGCCCACCCTACTCAATCCATCAGGTGGGCAATGCCCACCCTACGGTATATCAAGGGTTTTGGCGATCCAAAAAGGCAAAATTTTTAGTGCCATTGAGTCTTAGGATAGGGAATGTCAAGCTCGAAGTTGTACTTGGAGTCTTTATAACCAAGGGAAAATATTGATATGTCAATTGACTGGCAAACCGCCAAAACCTACGAGGATATTCTTTATCACAAAGCCGACGGTATCGCCAAAATCACCATTAATCGCCCCCACAAGCGCAACGCCTTCCGCCCTAAAACTGTCTTTGAACTCTACGACGCCTTTGGTAACGCCCGCGAAGACCAGAGAATTGGTGTTGTTTTATTAACCGGGGCGGGTCCTCACACGGATGGTAAATATGCCTTCTGTTCTGGAGGGGATCAAAGCGTCCGGGATAAGGCGGGATATGTTGGGGATGATGGCGTTCCTCGCTTAAATGTCTTGGACTTACAACGCCTGATTCGTTCTATGCCCAAAGTGGTGATTGCCTTAGTCGCCGGCTATGCCATTGGCGGTGGTCATGTGTTGCACGTTATCTGTGACCTAACCATTGCCGCAGATAATGCCATCTTTGGTCAAACGGGTCCGAAAGTCGGCAGCTTTGATGGTGGGTTTGGTGCTAGCTATCTCGCCAGAATGGTGGGTCAGAAGAAAGCACGAGAAATTTGGTTTCTCTGTCGCCAGTATACGGCACAAGAAGCGCTGGATATGGGTTTGGTGAACACGGTTGTTCCTGTAGACCAGTTGGAAGCGGAGGGGATTCAATGGGCAAAGGAAATCTTACAAAAAAGTCCTATTGCTATCCGTTGCTTAAAAGCGGCGTTTAATGCTGACTGTGATGGTCAAGCGGGTTTACAAGAACTGGCTGGAAATGCCACGTTACTGTACTACATGACGGAGGAGGGGGCAGAAGGGAAACAAGCGTTCCTGGAAAAGCGCCCTCCTGATTTCCGTCAATATCCTTGGTTACCGTAGTTTGACACTGTTCGTTAGGTCTTTCATATCATGTCTTGACGATTGCCCATAATTGCAATGCCGTAATAACAAGGGTTTCAGGCGTTTTTATTTGGGGTGTTTGACCGGACATGATATCACTCGGTCGGGGCGGGTTTAGTCATATCTGGGTGAGGTCAGAAACGATAATGGTGAAACCCGCCCCTACACAAAGGCGGGTTTAGTCATATCTGGGTGAATCAGAAACCCTCTGTCAATAAATCTCAAAGTATTGATGGGCTTTGCGGTTTTGGCTTTGTGCAGCAAGCCCTACATAAATTTTCTCAACGATTAAGATTGGGTTATCAAAGATTAATTAAAAGGAAATCCACTAAAACCATAACAACTCAAGGGTGAATTTTATGCCTTCACTGATCTGAATGGGTTCAATTGATGAAGGCTGTAAGTAACCTCTAACCAACTGATACTCTAGCCGAGTGCTATAAAAGGGAAATTACACAAGAGCAACTTTAGTTGCCACGTTTTCAGGGTTTGATGCCTGAACTTTTGTCGAGGGCGTCGGCTGGGAATGTCTCTGGGAGCAGGTTGTAGCTAAATCTTCTCTCAACAGGCGTTTATCATCAAGCCATATTTGCTCAAAACTTTCCCACGAGGGCGCAAAGGGTGGTAGGGCTAAGGAACAAGCTTTCCAATTGGCTTTAACAGGTACACCAAGTTGCTGACACATACCGCCGCGCCGTCCTTCAAGTTGGTAATAGCGACAAAACTGACAAGCGGACGTTGAGCATTTGAAAGTCTTCATCGGATATCCTAAAAAAGGAACGTTTAATTAGCTGCCTATATCTTATTAATTTCCATTATTTTTTACTTAAACTATTGATATTTTATCTTTTCTTTATAATTGCTTTATATATAAACACATTTTCGCAAAGAAACGAAACAATCGGTTAAGCTTGGTCAGAAAAATGATGAATTTTTTGTGAAACCTAATGGGGATCAAGGCTAAAGGATAGACCTAATGTATAGTTAGACACGAAATTTTAGCGATAAATTCAAACGAGAATGATAAGTTAAACCGATCTAACCGAGCAGCATTTATAAGCCCGATCAAGGCAGCCGCTAACCTTGCCACTGCTTGGTCGCACACAAACCACACACTTGCCAGCGTTTCAGTTCTCCTGGTGGTGTCGGACAATGGCATTGAGGACAAAGGGGTAGGTTCTGCGATCGCGCCTGTATTTTCGCCGCCCACTGTGCAAATGCGGTTTGGGGTGTAGGCTTTTTTACAGGCGGATCGGCAGCAGATGAGACATTCGGTTCATCCATAAGGCTGGGATGTTCCGATTCCTCAGCCTGGGGTAAGGTTTGCTCTTGATACCACCATCCGGGCGAAAAACGGATAGTTTCTATCGGCGTGGACAATCGAGCATTAAGCTGTTTCAAAATAGAACGGCAATTTAAACTCAGATCTTGAGACCAAACCGAACTTGACGTGGCAACATAAAGAATTGAACGGGATAGTGAATGGGGTCTGGTTTGCTGCGCCCTATCTTCACCCACAACATCAGCCCAACAGTCGCGGATCTGTTGAAATTGCTGTTGACCTTGCCAAAACTGCTGATTATCCAGTGCCTCTACTATATGATTAAGAGATTTCAGCATGAGTATTTATGCTTTCCTATACAGTTATCCTAAACCAACACTATCCTTAACTATTGTCTTCGTGATCACAACGAGCCTCTAACTCAACCCTGCCGGATTAAACGGAAGTTCCCTTCATGAGCCAAAAAACCTCAGCTAAATCATCCACTCCTTCCTCCCCCCTGTCGATTAACCCTGCTTTGCAGACGGCTTTAGGGAGCCTAGACGTGCAACTCGAAGCCGAATTAGCTCGCTATCGACGCCAACGCCGAGGACGTGGTATCACATCTCCCCAACTGCCGGGGCGTTACCCCAAACAGAAATCTGGAGTCAATCAGCTTGAGCCGACAACAGCGTCTCCTATTTCTATCGCCCCAGCCGCCGATTCTACGAGTTCTGCCGGAGACATTAATCGGCAATCCTCTCAAGTGAGTGGTTCTCCCACACCAGAAAAGAGAGAATCCCCAGAGACTGAACCCACTCCACCCCTGTTTCCTCCCCTACCTAGCCAGGAAGCCCCCTTGGTGAAGACTCAGGAGCAAAGCGTTACTGACTCGCAAAGCCTAGAGGAATCCCTAGAAGGGGAAGGTAAATTAGTTGTCCCGACAACAGATCAGTCTCAACCAGAAGACTATTTAGAATCCTCAGAAAAACTACGGCAAACGTTAGCCGAACAGGAAACCACAACGGAATCCCCAAAACCCGTATCGAATAGAATCCTCACTCCCCTCGGTGTCGGTTCAATTTTGCTGTTGCTGGTTTCGAGTGCGACATTGACCTATATTTTTCGGACTAGCCTAGGACTTGACTTCTTAGAAACTGAGACACCCACGACGGCTGATAATTCAACAGCGACAAGCGCTAATGGGGTCAATGAATTACTCGGCGTAAATAAACCGAATCTCGCCAGTGATGATGAATTCCCAGACGTTAATATCAATACACTCCCTAATCTGAAAGCCAATCCAACCTCTAGTCCAAGTGCTTCACCCATCGCCCCCATCCCCAATTCACCGCCTCCAGCAGCGGCTCCACCCACGGCTTCAGTCCTACCTTTACCCCAGTTACCGAATCCAGCTTCAAATTTACCATCAGCCCTTTTAACTCCTCCTACCCCACCACCTCCAAGAGCGACGCCATCGGTGACTCCAAATTCCGCACCCGCTCAACCTGAATCATCGACTAACAACTCCTCAGAACAGGCGAATACATCCACCTCGGCTGCACCGAATCCCAACAACGCCCCCTCGAATCTGAGTGATGAGTTCTATTATGTGCTGATTAACTCCAGCGAGAGTAGCGTGTTGGAGACAGCACAAACTATTGTTCCTGACGCCTACGTGGTGAACGTACCCGCAGGGACAAGGATTGCTATGGGTGCATTTAAACTAGAGTCAGAAGCCAAAACCCTCGTCGAGAGGCTTAAGCAACAGGGACTTTCTGCATCGATTTATAAACCTGAATGATTGGGGAACACAGAAAAGGCAATGACCAATGACAACAGAATTTACGTAGAGCCAGCATATATAGTGCCAATTGTGCGTTACCCTGCGCTAACACACCCTACAGATAGAGGGTATGCGTAAGTCTTAGACAAATGACAAATGACAAATGACAAATGACAAATGACAAATGACAATGGAGAGCTGCTATGGGATTGATTGAGCGCATCGGGCGAGTGATTCGCGCCAACCTGAATAGCCTGATTGGACAAGCCGAAGATCCAGAGAAAATTCTGGAACAAGCTGTGGACGATATGCAGCACGATTTAATCCAAATGCGGCAGGCTGTCGCTCAAGCGATCGCGTCCCAAAAACGTACAGAACGCCAAGCCTCCCAAGCTGAATCGACTGCCAGTGAATGGTACAACCGCGCTCAACTGGCTCTGTCAAAAGGGGACGATAATTTAGCACGAGAAGCCCTAACTCGACGACAAACTCATCAGCAAACGGCTCAAGCTCTCCAGGGGCAACTGGGGCAGCAACGTGAGATTGTTACTAAACTTAAAAAAGATATGCGGACTCTAGAGAGTAAAATCTCGGAGGCAAAAACGAAAAAAGACCTTTATATTGCCAGAGCGCGTTCGGCTCAAGCCTCAGAGAAGATTAACGAGATGTTAGGAAATCTCAACACAGGCGGAACCCTGAGTGCCTTTGATCGCATGGAAGACAGAGTACACGAACTAGAAGCGCGATCGGAGGCGATCGCGGAACTCTCTAGTGGCGATGAATTGGAAAAGAAATTTAATGCCATAGAAAGTGGCAGTGACATTGATACAGAATTAGCCTCGATGAAAGCTAACCTAGGTGGTACAACGGAATCGGCACAATTACCGTCCGCTCAAGCCGGATCAGGTGGCAATGCGGAGATCGAGGCAGAACTGGAAAAACTGCGTTCTGATCTGGATAAATCCTAGTTGATGCCCAGAGACGTGCCATGGCACATCCAAGTATTATGAGAAACCGGGTTTCTGGTGAGGATGACAACGAAATATCAAGCTTTCACCCAAAGAAACAGGGTTTCTTGACCGATGTCCTAGCACTATTGAGCTGGAAGTTTTTACACTAGATAAATAGCCTCCTGTCTGAATACCATAATTTGATGAATGTTTCAATTACATTAACCCAGTGCTTTCTCCAAAAGGCAGGAGAGCCTCTATTCCACAAAATTGACCCCCTGAGCAGGTTCCCAAGCTTAGAGCCTGCTTGATACTTAGTTTGTACATTCCGAGAGGATAAACAGCGTCATGGGACTATTCGATCGCCTGAGCCGAGTTGTCAGAGCTAATCTTAACGATATGGTTAGCAAGGCTGAAGACCCAGAAAAAATTCTGGAGCAAGCCATTATTGACATGCAAGAAGATCTGGTACAACTGCGCCAAGCTGTTGCCCGATCCATTGCCACGCAAAAACGCACCGAGCAACAATACAATAAAAATCAATCCGAAGCCAATAACTGGCAGCAACGCGCCCAACTTGCCCTGCAAAAAGGGGATGAAACCCTAGCCCGGGAAGCACTCCAGCGCAAAAAATCCGTCGCTGAAACAGCAACCGTACTCAAAGGTCAGCTTGAACAGCAAACGGCTCAAGTAGACACCCTGAAGCGTAACCTAATTGCCTTGGAAAGCAAAATTTCTGAGGCGAAGACCAAGAAAGATATGCTCAAGGCACGGGCGAGCTCTGCCAAAGCCAATGAGCAGTTACAAAGTACCCTTGGTCGTTTGGGAACTAGCTCGGCAATGGGGGCATTTGAGCGGATGGAAGACAAAGTGATGGAACTCGAAGCCCGTTCCCAAGCGGCTCATGAGTTGGGTGGTGCTGACTTAGAAAATCAATTTGCTGCCCTAGAATCGGGGAGTGATGTTGATGATGAGTTGACGGCAATGAAAGCCCAGTTATCCGGTGGTTCTGTCTCTCAGCCAGCTTTAGAAGGCACATCAGAGCAAAAAACCGACTCGGGTGCTGCCCCCCAATCCGAAGTTGACGACGAATTGGAACAACTGCGAAAGCAAATCGACAATTTGTAAGCATTAGGCGTCATCAACAATCCGAGAGACGCGCCATGGCGCGTCTCTACATCATAATCATGACATTTCCTTGATGTTTTCTTGCGATCGCCTGAAGGCTTAGACTGATCGAGAGAACCTGAAAAAACGGGCTGACTGACTGATCATCTGACAATGGCTAACCATTGTCGAGAGGCGGTGAGTCTCGCTAGAGTAGTCATTTGTGTTTATGGAGGGTGTTGTGAGTAAAGTACTTGAGATTACCGATCAGGAGTTTGAAACCGAAGTTTTAAAAGCTGACAAGCCAGTGCTAGTGTATCTGTGGGCAACTTGGTGTGGACCTTGCCGCCTCGTCTCGCCCTCGGTGAATTGGATTGCACAAAATTATAGCGATCGCCTGAAAGTTACTAAGATGGAAGTTGATCCAAATCCTGTTACTGTGAAGCAGTACCACGTCGAAGGAGTCCCCTCACTCTTACTCTTTAAAAATGGAGAGGTTGCCCAGTTCCATGAAGGTGCTATTGGGAAGCAAAAGTTGCAGGAAATGATAGACAATCAGCTTTGAGTCTTTTCGGTTCCTTATTCTCTAACGAATTATTTAAGGGCGGGTTTAGCCTAGTTATCGGTTTGTGGCAAAATGTTATCTGTCAAACCCGCCCCTACACCTCGGCTTCCCGAAGTCAACTAACTAAACCATGCAGTTTGCTCAACGTTTACAACCCCTGCAAGCCAATGTGTTTGCCGATATGGATCAGGCGAAGGCAAAAGCTAAAGCCTTGGGTCAAGATATTATTGACCTGTCATTAGGCTCCTCTGATTTATCGGCATCAGATCATGTCGTTGCCGCTATTGAAACCTCGCTGCATGACCCTAGCACTCATGGTTACTTACTGTTTCATGGGACGCAAGCGTTTCGTCAGGCTGTAGCTAAGGCGTATACTCAACGATTTGGTATTCCGGTTGATCCAGAAACGGAGGTTTTGCCTCTAATTGGTTCTCAAGAGGGAACGGCACATTTACCCTTAGCAATTCTCAACCCGGGTGATTTTGCCTTGTTGCTTGATCCAGGGTATCCGTCTCATGTCGGTGGGGTGTATTTGGCAGGGGGTCAAATCTATCCGATGCCTCTGTTGGCAGAAAATCAGTTTTTGCCTGTTTTTGAAGAGATTCCTGCCTCTGTCCTTGCCCAAGCTAGGATGATGGTGTTGAATTATCCTCATAATCCCACCAGCGCGATCGCACCGTTATCGTTTTTCCAGAAAGCGGTGGCTTTTTGTCGTCAGCATGACGTGGTTCTGGTTCACGATTTCCCTTATGCTGACTTGGTATTTTCTCCAGATGGGAAAGCACCCGCCAATCTTAACGCCCCAGCGCCCTCTGTTTTACAAGCTGACCCCAATAAAGAAATCTCAATTGAATTTTTTACTTTTTCTAAGTCCTATAATATGGGCGGCTTTCGCATTGGGTATGCGATCGGAAATGCTCAACTGATTAAGGCACTGCGCCAAATTAAGGCAGTGGTGGATTTTAACCAGTATCGCGGAATTTTAAACGGTGCGATCGCGGCACTACAAGGAAATCAAGATAGTGTGCAAGCGATGGTGGCTACGTTTCAGAAACGGCGGGATGCGTTTGTGCAGGCGTTAAACCGTATCGGTTGGCAGGTGCCACTTCCCCAAGCGACGATGTTTGTCTGGGCAAAATTACCCCAACCTTGGGATCACAATTCGATTCAATTTTGCACCCAGTTAGTAGAAGAAACCGGAGTGGCGGCATCACCAGGGGTAGGATTTGGCAAAGCTGGGGAAGGATATGTCCGCTTTGCTTTGGTGCATGAACCTGAGGTGTTAGAAACAGCCGTGCAGCGAATAGCGGGATTTTTGCGATCGCATAAGTAAAGTAGTTGGACAAAATTAAAGTTGAAGGCTTAACGATGAGTTCTTAATCCTTTAGCTTGACAAATATCATGAGATAGGGTATTAACCGGATGCAGACGTTCAAAAACGGGATGATTTTCGAGGCGATCGCACGCCACCCGCAGCCCAGTTTGCCAATCTTGCGGTTCTGGTAAAATCCGCACATCCCACAAGCGTACTGTTTTATCCCGGCTACCACTGGCAAGTCTCTCACCATCCGGCTGAAATTTAGCATAACTTTGACCCGTTGTTTCAATTGCCAGTAATAATCCCTTAATCGGTTCCACTGGGAGCAAATTTTGGACAGTAGCGGCATTTTTATACAATTGTTCCCGTTGAGCCATCTGTGCCGTTTTATACCATCGGCTCATCCCCATCCCCGTGGTCAGACTCAATAGCGCGATCGCGAAAATTAATCCCCCCCTAGCTAAACCCCGTCGCGTTCGTTTGGGCTGGAGACTCTGCTGAATTAGGTCTTGTCCTAACCTAGATAAATTGAGATGATCTCGATAATACTCTGCCTCAGTTAGGGTCAACTCCGATAAAATTCGGTTCGGTTTTCCTTGAGTTTGCCACTCAATCGCCGCCGCTTCAATTTGGCGCTGGAGTCTCATCCAGTGGCGTTTTTCTTCGACCCATTCCTGCAGTTTTAACCAATGCTGAATTAGGGATTCGTGAGCAATCGTGACCAGGGTTTGGTTCCATTTTCCGGCGTAAGTAACGATTAAGCCAGCATCGATTAAGTTTTGCATCACTGATGTAACCGCTTTCGTGGAATGGCGATCGCCAATGAAATCATTTACCGCATTTGTTGGTGAAGCAGTGTTGAGTGTTGACCCTTCACAACCTTCGAGAGCATCGTTTTGATTGTGTAGGGGCGGGTTTAGGAACTTTCGTTTCGCTATTGATAGTAACGTTTGTGCAAAACCCGCCCTGACTGAGGGTTGAGTGTTGACCCTTCGCGACCTTCGAGGGTATGGTTTTGAGTTAACGACTGAACTGTGTCCCGCTGCGCTAACCTTTTCCTCTAGTTTCCCTGATTCTGTGTTCCCAGACATAGTATGAGACGTGCCATGGCATAGTATGAGACGTGCCATGGCACGTCTCTACAGATTTGAATTGGTTTTTAGAGTTTACTTTAAAACTCAAAATTAACTCAGACGGGTCTGCTTTTCGCGCCGTAACTTGACCGTTTTCATTTAATTGAATTAACGCCAAAAAAATGTCTTTGGCAATTTGTTGCTCATTAGCCGACAACGATTGATAAACGCGGTTGGCGTGTTTTTCGATTGCTCCTTGCAGCTTACCCCAACGATAATATTCGGCTACCATTAACCGATCCACTGGACGCCGTTGCCACAGTTGAGTTAACATAAACTGGAGTAACGGTAAACTGGCAGCATCCTCTAAATCTAAGAGTAGTTGAGTTACTAAATCTGACTCAATCTCTACACCCACTTGCTGGGCGGGTTTAATAATAATACTTAAACCAAACACCCGTAGAAAACTACCAAGTATTGAGCCTAATTTAGATAACTCCAGAGGGCTTGTCTCCCTAAGCGTTTAGAGATTAATCTCTATGTTTCGGTCTGCCCGACCGTACATTGTTTTTGTCTTATGACTAATGCATTGCAGCACTTTTCTGGTATCGGCACT
>NZ_JAVKBY010000255.1:0-76128 GCF_040222985.1 Coleofasciculus sp. F4-SAH-05 | reverse complement strand
GTCACTTCTTTATTAGCATTACCTCCCCAACAGTTAAGCCAATACCTCTTGCAATTATCTCAGCTATCCCGTGAGCAACTCCTCGCTCGATTTCCTATAGCCAGTCCTTAAAGTGTCGTCAACAACGAACCGTGCGATCGCCTGTTCCATACCCATCAACAAAGATGGTGCGATCGCAGCCTGATTCCCAGCAAGCTGGATTAACTATCAGGCTAATCAGTATCAAGGGGTTCGCGATCTGCTCACCACTTTAGTTGATTCCCCACTGAGTAATGAAGATGTCGAACAAGCCATTTCAAAACTGGAAGATTTGGGCTTCGACACCCTGCCCTTTTGCGTAAAATTTAACTCTAGTATTGAGATAGGTAGCGATGAGGACTAAACACTATGCAAGCTAAAGATAGTCCTCAACATTTTCTTGATACCTCCGTTGTCCGTTCCCTGCTATTGGGGACTCAAGCTTATCGGCAGTATTTAAACTCCAACCTTGCCGAACGTCCCCTCTACATCTCCAACTATATACAAAAAGCACTATCTCATCTTCCTGTACTACAAGGTATTGGTATTGTTGATTTAGTATTGGGCGACCCGACCCAATTGAATGGATTGGAGTTGTTCATTGATGCAGGCGGGTCGCCCCTACAATACCAGGGGTTTCATGACATAGCTTGGTGCGATCGCTTTCTTTTCTCCAACTCCGGTAAGATAGATTGCTACACTCGTAGACTACTGTGGAATGGGTGGGAAACCGCATAATCCTCAGCCTCGAATTACAACAACTCGGCGATCGCAGGCTGTCTTTGCCGACTCTGTGGTGGTGCGTTCAGCAATCGGTGGAAGTCCCTGACGCTGGTCAAAAATCACCAGCCACCCCGTCTCCAGCCCTAAGCCCGCCAGATACCGATCCAACTGATCGAGTCCAGCTTTTATCGGGTCAGGGCGTCCCTGGCGCCATACTTTCAACTCCATCGCCAGTGTGACATCCCCATAGCGCAGACATAAGTCCATCCGATCTGAGCCAATAGCATATTCCCGCTCTAGAGTACCGCCTCCGTTCACCACCCGATGCAAAAATGCCATCAAGACCAAATGAGGCGCAATTTCATGGTAGGGGGCGCTTTTGAGTAAGGGTTCCCCATGCTGTCGCCAAAAGCTGAGAAAGGCTTGGAGGAGTTGCTGTTGATCAAGTTTTCCCTCAGACGTTAACCAACTGGGGGAAATTTGCGGTAAAGAGGCTTGTGGGGTTTGGCTTAACACCAGAGGTAACACTTCTTGGTAAATTGGATTCGCGATCGCTAAACCGCCCTGTGAACTCATGCGACACAAGCCTAAATCAATCAGGAATTGCACATCATCTTGAGGAATATCCTCTAACTCTTGCCCAATCAACATCGGTTCAATCACCGCCCGCACTCGGTCTTCTCGCAGAATACTAGCTAAACTATCCAGGTGAGTATCTTGGCGTTGAATCAGAATTTCTTTGGCTGTCTCAATGTGGTTTACAGTAATCGGTTGAGTCGGTTCAGTAACCAACTCTTCCACAATTTCTTTGGCTAAGGCATTCACCAACCAGGGTTGACCCTGAGTTAATGCAAACGCTCGCTCTACTGCCTCCCTCTCAAACACCTGCCCGGTTTCAGTGGTATGCTGCTCATACAATTGGGCGACTTCGGCACAGGTAAAGTTTCTCAGGGTTAGGGATTTAATCTTGATATTGAACGGACTAGAGGTATTCAGACGACGACTCCCCCCAGATGCCAGCTTATAATCTCGCACATCCCGCACCCCAATCAGCGCCATCGCCTGGGGAAATCCGTTTGGTCGCTTCGGATAACCATTTCTGAGTTGGCGTAACACAGAAATTAAGGTTTCATCTTGCAGAGAATCAATTTCATCAATGAACACAACCAATGGACGCGAGGACTGTTGCGCCCAAGCACTCAGCGCCGCCCCAATCTGTCGCCCTGGCTCAGAGGCGGGAAACTCTGGAGGATAGAATTCGGGGGGAAGCCAAAATTTGGCGTCATCGTTCCAAGCATCGAGCATCGCCTTTTCCGCCGCCCCAGGATCATGGGGAAAGGCTGCGCCCACTTCTGCGGATACCATCACGGCGGTGTATTGCCCACTAGCAGTAAGGTGCTGGGCTAGGGCAAGCATGGCGGTGGTTTTGCCCGTTTGCCGAGGCGCATGGATGACAAAATAGCCCTGCTGTACAATCAGTCGCTCTAGCTGGGGTAGCCGAGCCAAGGGAGGGAGCATGTAGTGAATGTCCGCTTTACACGGTCCTGCCGTGTTAAACCATTTGGGCATGGGCAGAGAGCAGGTAAGCCATTTTCGATCTTACTATCAAGTTGGGTTGAATCTTCAATTGTGCGATCGCCCCCTTAGATTTCTCCTGCTGAAAAACGCTATGACACAAAGGGTGTGAGGAAAGGGCGACCCGATACAATTGAGTGGACAGGAGTTGTTAATTGATGTAGGCGGGTCGCCCCTACAGGTTGTTAATTTATGTAGGCGGATGTTCAACCGCCCTAACGAATAATCAATACATTTACCAAAAATGCTGACCCAATCGTCTCAATTCTTACGTCAATCTCTCTTCCCTTCCCTAATAGCCCTTCTCTGTATCATTGCCGTGGGGGGGTTACAAATTCCCCAACTCAATCAACTCCAAGGCAAAGGCGAAAATCCTTCTCCCATAGAACTGCAACGCCAAATCGAAGCCGAAAAGGTAGGCCTAAATCTCCTCCAGAAAGTACCAACATTCGGATTTGATAACCTAGTAGCCGATTGGGTTTTTCTCAATTTCCTGCAATACTTTGGTGATGATGAAGCTCGCGATGTCACCGGCTATCAACTTAGCCCAGAATACTTTGAAGTGATTCTGACCCGTGACCCCCGCTTCTTAGACGCCTACTTTTTCCTTTCCGGTAGCACGTCCCTCTATGCTGGTATGCCAGATCGGTCAGTAGAATTAATGGAAGAAGGACTCCAGCAGCTTTCCCCGAAAGTCCCCCCCAAATCTTATTACATCTGGCGCTATAAGGGAATTGATGAACTGTTATTCCTCGGTGACGCCCAAGCCGCCCGCCAATCCTTTGAGAAAGCCGCAGAATGGGCAAGCACTTATGAAGATAAAGAAAGTCAGTACGTCGCCTCAATTTCCCGCCAAACCGCCCAGTTTATTGCCCGTAATCCCTCAAGCAAATCAGCCCAAGTCAGTGCTTGGTCAATGGTGCTACAAAACGCCATGGACGATCGCACTCGTCAACGTGCCATTAATCAGATTGAAGCACTCGGCGGTAAAATCGTTACCACTCCAGAAGGTGCTGTGAAAATTCAACTCCCACAACGGGATTAAAATTTGGAGGGCAGCAGGGGAAGCAGGGGGAGCAGGGGGAGCAGGGGGAGCAGGGGGAGCAGGGGGAGCAATGTAGAGACGTGCCATGGCGCGTCTGGCAGCAGGGGGCAGATGAGGGAGAAGGGAGATGGGGCAGATGAGTAAGTTAACTCAAAACTCTACCTTAACTATTAACTGTTAACTATTCCCTGACAAATGACCTTCATAAAATACTGCTCATGATCTGTTGTGCGATTATGCCTAACCCATAGCCAACCAGGGAAAAGACGACCAAAACACTGAAAGCTTTCCATTCACCAAAGTTGGCAACTTGCAAATCTAACCTCACTAACGCCCCAGCTGATAGCAGCACCAGAATCCGGACAAAAACATCTATCCAGCAGAGAATCAACACGGCCAAAAAAGCGCCCACAATCACGGAAATAAAAGCGCGAGTATCTGACTTCAGCCAACTGCTGTAAACGCTCTGAATCAGCGTCAGTGGGGCAGTTAGGGCTAAATCAATAAATACGATATATATTGCCCCCATCAGCCACAACACCCAAGGTCTATCCGCATCTGCGATTAACTCCGAAGCTGCGATCAACCAGCCAAAGACGCAATGGGTGGCGAACAAGATCGATAAGGAAATCCAAGGCAGTTTTTTGATCAACCTGGAGCCTCGGTTGAGGTAATACATCTCGCCTCACAAGCAAACATTACAATTGGCTACGATCAAGTTCACAACCAATCACTGATCGAGATCGCAATCCTCAGGCGGATTAATTTTGCATACTAGCTAATGACTGAACTCTAGCCGAGTCATCAATAGGGAACACACAAATAGCCGACAGGTTCTCCCCATAGAGACTGTCGGTTTTTTATACTTGATCATCAAGGATTTGTCAATAAATCCTTGATGATTGGTGAGATGAGGCGGTGATTGGGAAAATTGGGACTCTATACTTATGAGCAAAATGCTTCCCCATCCCGAATCCCGAATCCCGAATCACCAATCCAAAGGTGACCTGATGACCAAGTAATGTTGTCTTGAGTCAGGACATCGATTGAATGATGTAATCAAAATAAGGAGCCGCTTCCATGGCATCTTCCTGACTCAGCAACTCCAAGGAGGCATTTTTGAGGCAACGAATGGATTCCACCATTCCGGCGACGGGGACGCCAAGAGAGTTATACATCTCCTTGACCCCAATCAAACCAATTTTTTCAATCGGTTCCTTACCTCCAGCCAGAACACCATAGGTAATCAATCGCAAATACCAGCCGTAGTCCCGTAGGCACAGCGATCGCTGGCGTTCCCCATAAGCATTGCCTCCAGGTGAGATAAAGTCAGGACGCTTTTGCCATAGCTGCTTACTGGCTTCTTGGACAATCTTCTTTTCATTTTCTGCTAGGGTGGAAGCGATACGCATCCGTTGCTCACCCGTCTGCAAAAAGGCTTTAATACCCATCAGTTCACCGGAGCTGGGATACCGCAGCTCGTCGTCGGCTTTGAGGATAACTTGGCTAACTACGCTCATCTTATTGGGTTAACTTAGATAACATTTGTAGTTTAGCGACTCAAGCTACAACAAATAAAGTCAGTCGAGCGAAAAGTTTTCGGTTGAGACGCGGCGCTCCAGGTGCAGTAACCAAATTTAGCGGTATTGTATTTTTATGGATCACTCTGTCTCCTCGTCCCCTCGTCCCCCTGTTTCCCCTGATCGGTGGCAACAAGGTCAACTGCTGGAACTGATGATCGCAGACCTAAATGATCGGGGTGATGGTGTCGGACGGTTGGGGAATCGCGTGGTTTTTGTCCCCAATACAGTGACTGGGGATCATGTCCGAGTCAGGCTGGTGCGCGTCAAACCCAATTACGCGATCGCGAAACTAGATCAACTTCTCGAACCCTCTCCCCATCGCATTCGCCCCCACTGCATCGTGGCAGATAAATGTGGCGGTTGTCAGTGGCAGCATATTGATCCCCAGTATCAGCGATCAGTCAAAGAAAATCTGCTCAAGCAAGCCTTAACTCGTATCGGCGGCTTCAATTCCATCGAAATCGCCCCAATTTTAAGCGCTGACTCTCCCCTAGCTTACCGAAACAAAGCCACCTATCCGATGCGGCGATCGTCTTCGGGTCAAGTTCAAGCTGGGTATTACCAAAAAGGGACACATCAGCTAATTAACCTGAATCAATGCCCCGTTCAAGATGATCGCTTAAATCCCCTGTTAGCCCAAATCAAGCAGGATATTCAGCAACAAGGTTGGTCAATCTACAACGAACGCCGTCATCAAGGGCGATTGCGTCACCTGTCACTGCGGATTGGACGCCGAACTGGGGAAATGCTTTTAACCTTAGTCACAACTGATGCCAATTTAACCAATCTGGAAACGCAAGCTCAAACCTGGCTGGATCGCTATCCTAACCTGGTGGGTGTTTGTGTGAATGTGAATCCCCACCGTACCAATGTCATTTTCGGTGATCAAACCCATGTCCTAGGTCAACCGTATCTGGGGGAGATATTCGCGGATTTAGAGTTTCAATTAAGACCCGATACCTTTTTCCAAGTCAACACCGAAGCCGCAGAAGCCTTGTTCAATGTCATTCGGCAAAAGCTGGCACTCCAAGGAACAGAATATCTCGTCGATGCCTATTGTGGCATTGGCACATTCACCCTACCCTTAGCTAAACAGGTACATCAGGCATTGGGGATCGAAGTGCAAGGGACAGCCGTGGAGCAAGCCCAAATCAATGCCCAGATTAATGGGATTACCAATGTCAAGTTTGAAACAGGAACTGTAGAAACCGTGCTGCCGCAACTGGGGATCACACCAGATATCGTATTACTTGACCCGCCACGCCAGGGCTGCAATCCTCAAGTGATTGAAACCTTGCTTTCAGTTCTACCTCAACGCATTGTCTACATTAGCTGCAAGCCAGCCACCCTAGCACGGGATCTTAAACGCTTCTGTCATCTAGATGGCTATCAATTAACCCACGTTCAACCAGCAGACTTCTTTAGCCAAACACCCCATGTTGAGTGCGCGGCTTTCTTGGAAAAACAGGAGGGATGAGGGAGTTATCAGTTATCAGTGAGCCAGTTATCAGTTATCAAGAGCAGGGGAAGCTGGGGGAGCAGGGGAAGCTGGGGGAGCTGGGGAAGTTAACTCGAAATTCTAACCTGTTCACTGTTCACTGTTCACTGTTCCCTAATGAATGACGAATCCCCAATTTAAAACAAAGCTCTGGTGTTTAAAGGAGAGTTTCGATACAATAATAGATAAAGTACATTCTCTAACTAATGAGAGAGAAAAACTACCCCCTAGAGGCAAATTTGACTTATCCTACCACAATCTACCAATCAATGGGCAGTAGTTGAAAGTATTCACCACAACCATAAGAAGCTCACCAAGCTGCTGATGTTCAGAGAAACTCAAGATTGAGCGTCAGGAACCCCATAGAAGACAGCTAGGGGCTTGAATCAAGCCCATACCTGACCAGCCTAAGACCTACGCGGTCTACGTTATGTCTAAGCGTTAAAGTTCCTACCTTGGGGTGCGTGCCAGCCCCAAGCTCTAGAACTCCAGCATTAAACAGGCTTACAGGGTTAAACCAGTGTGTTGGAGATAGTACCGAGGCATAACTTATGCGAGGCAAACATTACTCCGGAAACGGAAGCGCCCTTCACGGGGCAACAATCACCCATATCGTACAGGTTAAAAGCACGAGTCTGTAACTGCCCAGGCGAGAGGTGAATGCAAAACATCGAACATGAGGATTCTACAAAATTCGATCAGCGCATTCTAAAGATTAGGGTGCTAGTATACAAAATCTGGACAAACCTTTATTATAACTCATACCTGAGTGTGGAAAGTCTGGTTTGAGAAAAATGAGATCAAAAAACACGGCAATAGCCTGTGTCATGCATCCAGTCCACCAACGAAAAGTTAGGGGTTTTTTAAGTGATTGCTGTATCATCTTTGCGCCCAGTTGAACGCAACTGGGGAACAATTAGCTTTGCTTCTACCCTTTACCTATGCCCAATTCTCGACCTACTTGTCGAACAAATTCCGCGCAAGTGGCGACCGGAGATCCGACTTGGACTCCAAGAGGCATTGGTCAATGCGGCAAAGCACGGCAATAATTTAGACCCGAGTAAGACCGTAATGGTTCACTTTTGTGTCATCAATGACGAATATTGGTGGATAATCTCAGATCAAGGTCCCGGCTTTTCTCCGCCTTGTCGTCAAGGGAATTCTGACGACATTTTGCCCCATGATGAATCCGAAAATGGTAGAGGGTTATGCCTCCTCTACCAAATTTTCGATCAAGTTCACTGGAATCCCCAAGGGACTGAACTGCGAGTGTGTAAACACATGAAGAGTCGATCAAGGTTACCCTTGATTCCCTAGCGATCGCGATTTCCATGGGTTGGGCAAGGGGGGGCACAGATCGAGTGATCCAGCCATCCTGACGCCTGATGCAGCCGAGCTAGAGCTTCCTCTGGCTGTTCCTTGAGCAAAAAGACTAAAGCCGCTGCTGCTTGCTCCTTGGCTCTAGCTGGGCGATTCGACTTTAATCGATGCCAATCTTGGGGTGTAATCCCTAAGCGTTCTGCCAGGGCTTGGGCAAGTTCCAGGGTACTGGCGTCCTTGAGACTATCGGTTTTTGTCAATTCCATCGGTCTAGGTATAAGTTTGTTAAGCTAATCCCACGGCTCAAACCCCTGGGGTCTTGTGTTTGATTTTATCTTTTTTTTCACCTATCGACTGTTACCTGTTCCCTTATGAGCGCTGATTCTGATCCCAATCAGCAAAATCCAGATGCTGACGAATTTGAGCAAGCGTTATCTGAGGTCGAGCGATCGCTGGAAGCTCTCAAAGAGCGCTATACACAAGTCCAACGGGATCAACAGCGACAAGCCCAGCTTCAGCACCGTCGCGAGCAAATTAGACAATCGCCACGTCAAATCCGTAATCAACCCACTTTGAAAGCTGAACTCCGGCAAATTAAAGAGCAGCTTGACACCATTGAACTTAATCTAGAGAGCCAACTTGTTTCCTGGAGTGCGTTTAAAGAACCCTTTTGGCAAGCCGTTCGCTTCGGGGGACTGGGGATTGCGATCGGTTGGTTACTTAAATCTTGTGCAGGTTAAGCACCTCCCCCAACCTTGTCTGGCGATCCACTGGCATCAATTAATAACTTGTAGGGGCGACCCGCCTGCATCAATTAACAACCCCAATCCGCTCAATTGTATCGGGTCGCCCTTGGTTCAAGGGTATTGGGTCGCCCTTGGCTCAATTGTATCGGGTCGCCCTCTTCTCCTTGCCAATTGCCCTCTTCTTCTTGCCAATTGGCGACCCAACCCTTCACAATAGTTAACGAACCGCCAAATCTGCCCATCCTGTTTCTGCCCGGATTTCTCGTCGCCGAGCTTGAAGGATTGATCCACACCAAGGCGGTGAAACTATCTATCTCCAACTCATGACAAATTCCCCGCTTATTCGCGAAAACAATTGATTCTATAGTGTTTTACATTGATCCCCAACTTTATTTCCTATTCAACTGACGCTAAAAAAGCTGAATGAGTTGTCCATAAATGGGCAAATGAGGTGGGACTGATTTGGGTAAACTGGCAAAATTATGCAAAAAAAACCGATCGCACAACTTTTACGCACCGGTCAGCCGGATGAAACCGTGACCATCCAGGGCTGGGTACGCACGAAACGAGAACTTAAAGAGTTTGCCTTTATGGAGGTGAATGATGGCTCCTGCTTGGCAAATTTACAAGTCATCCTGAATCCTGACGTACCCGATTATCAAAGGATTCTCCAACGGATCAACACTGGGGCGTCTGTAGAAGTTGCTGGCGTATTGGTACCATCTCCGGGAAAAGGACAGCGAATTGAGTTGAGGGCAAATTCTGTCCAGGTTTATGGTGAAGCTGATCCCGCCACCTATCCACTCCAGAAAAAACGCCATTCCTTTGAGTTCTTGCGAACCATTGGACATCTGCGATCGCGTACCAATACAATCAGTGCTGTGCTACGGGTGCGTAACGCCTGTGCTAATGCGATCCACCAATTCTTTCAGGAACGAGGCTTTTTGTGGATTCACAGCCCGATTATCACCGCGAGCGATTGTGAAGGGGCGGGAGAACTGTTTACGGTAACCAATCTCAACCTCAACCAGATTCCCAAAACCGAAGATCAATTGGTGGATTTTAGCCAAGACTTCTTTGGACGCCAAGCCTACCTGACGGTTAGTGGGCAACTGCAAGCCGAGGTGATGGCGATGACATTTGGGAATGTGTATACCTTTGGTCCGACATTCCGGGCGGAAAATTCCAATACATCCCGCCATTTAGCCGAGTTTTGGATGGTGGAACCGGAAATGGCATTCTGTGATTTACAGGGCGATATGGATTTGGCGGAGGAGTTTCTCAAGTATGTATTCTCCTCGGTGCTGGAGAACTGTCCTGAAGATATGGAATTTTTCAATAAGCGGATTGATAATAGCGTTCTGGCAACGGCGGACAATATTATCAACAACCAGTTTGAGCGAATTACATACACTGATGCGATCGCGCAATTAGAAAAAGCTGACCGCAAGTTCGAGTATCCTGTTGAGTGGGGGACAGACTTACAGTCGGAACACGAACGCTATCTGGCAGAGGAACTATTTCAGAAACCTGTTATAGTCAGCGATTACCCCATCGGGATCAAGGCATTCTATATGCGTTTGAACGATGACGGCAAAACCGTCGCCGCCATGGATGTGCTAGCACCCAAGATTGGGGAGATTATCGGCGGTTCCCAACGGGAGGAACGTTTGGATGTCCTCGAGCAGCGCATCAAGAATCAGGGGATGAATCCAGAGGAGTTGTGGTGGTATCTAGACTTGCGGCGCTATGGTACCGTTGCCCATGCGGGGTTTGGTTTAGGATTTGAGCGATTAGTGCAGTTTATGACGGGGATGGGAAATATACGAGACGTGATTCCTTTCCCCCGCACACCCTTGAGCGCTGAATTTTAAGTTGACTAAACCCGCCCTTGAGAAAACAGGGGTGTAGGGGCGGGTTTTACAAAGGCTTTTCACCCAACCCGGAAACGTTGTATAGTGGAAATTTATTCATGAAGGCTGTAATTAGAACCAAAGCCAAACCTTATTGCTCACGGCAATAGCCAGCCAGAACTATGCCCAAAAAACCTGAAACTGACAAGAGCCAGGAGCACTGCGTTCATCAGTGGTTTGAAGAGCAGGTGCAGCAGACTCCTGATGCTGTCGCGATCGCGTTTGCTAACGAACAACTCACTTACCAGCAGTTAAATGCTCGGAGTAATCAAGTCGCCGATTATTTGCACTCTCTCGGTGTCGGCGCTGATATGCTGGTGGGCATCTGCATGGAGCGATCGCTAGATATAGTTGTGGGAATTTTGGGCATTCTCAAGGCAGGGGCTGCCTATCTCCCCCTCGATCCTGCCTATCCTCAACAACGTCTGGCTTTCATGGTACAAGATGCCCAGCCATCGGTACTGTTAACCCAACAGAAATGGGTAAACCGGATTCCCCAAAGTGACGTGCGCTTCGCGCAGGGTGTAGGGGGTAGTCTCCTCCCCTACACCCCACACCCCACACCCCACACCCGCCCCGAAGGGGCTTGTGGGGTACGTTTAGTTTGTTTCGATTTAGTTTGTTTCGATACGGATGGGGAAACGATTTTCCGGGGAAGTGCTCGCAATCCCAGCCATCGGGCAAAACCTGATAACTTAGCTTATGTTATTTACACCTCTGGTTCAACCGGGCAACCTAAAGGGGTGTTAGTTACTCACCAAAATCTGGTTCATTCCACCTCGGCTCGCCTTGAATATTACCCGGAACCATTAACGGCTTATTTATTACTTTCTTCCTTTGCTTTTGATAGCTCTGTGGCGGGGATATTTTGGACGTTGTGTACGGGGGGAACGCTGGTGATTCCGCCGCCTAATTTTCACCAGGAGCCAAGGGGATTAACGGAATTAATTCAGCAGCAGCGGATTTCTCATTTACTTTGCTTGCCTTCGTTATATCGTTTACTTTTAGAGCAATCAG
Source organism: Coleofasciculus sp. F4-SAH-05 (assembly GCF_040222985.1). Lineage (NCBI taxonomy): Bacteria > Bacillati > Cyanobacteriota > Cyanophyceae > Coleofasciculales > Coleofasciculaceae > Coleofasciculus > Coleofasciculus sp. F4-SAH-05. The sequence continues at coordinate 64,690 of NZ_JAVKBY010000255.1, read as the reverse complement.
CACCGGAAGAATTGGCGTCTTTGCGCGTGGTTATTGTTGCCGGCGAAGCCTGTCCTCATAATTTAATTCCCCTTCATTATCAACAGTTAAACACTACGTCTCTTTATAACGAATATGGTCCCACTGAGGCAACGGTTTGGGCGAGTGTCTATAAATGTGAACCCAAAGCCGAGCTAATCAAAGTGCCAATTGGTCGTCCAATTAAAAATACCCAAATTTATTTACTCGATCCCGATCTGAACCCCGTGGCGATGGGGCAGCCGGGAGAAATTTATATTGGTGGAGCGGGCATCACTAAAGGCTATTTAAATCGTCCCGATTTAACCGAGGAGAAATTTATTCAGAACCCGTTTGGGGAGGAACAAGAATTCTCTCAATTTCCCCGACTTTACAAAACTGGGGATTTAGGCAGATACTTACCCGATCATACCATTGAATTTTTGGGGAGAACCGATGAGCAGGTAAAAGTTCGTGGGTTTAGGATTGAATTGGGGGAAATTGAAGCAGTTTTAAGTCATCATCCTGAAGTTAAAGAAACGGTGGTTATGGCGAGGGAAGATACGCCGGGAGATAAACGGTTGGTGGCGTATGTTGTCGGTGATCAGGAGGCTGATTTAGAGGCGCAAGCGGAACAGGTTGCCCAATGGCAGGAGGTGGATAATGCGATCTACAGCGAAAGGGATAGGGAGCCGGATCAGGATGATCCAACCTTTAATATTGTCGGTTGGAATGATAGTTATACAGGACAACCGATTCCTGCCCAACAGATGCACGAATGGGTAGAAACGACTGTTGAGCGCATTTGCTCAAATCATCCCAAAACTGTGTTAGAAATTGGTTGCGGCACCGGGATGCTTTTGTTTAGAATTGCGCCTAGCTGTGCTAAGTATTTAGGGACGGATATTTCCCAAGAAGCCCTCGATTATGTGACGCGGCAAATGGCAACGTTGCCGGGAAATTGGGAACAGGTGGAGTTATGTCAGAGAGCGGCGGATAATTTTGCCGGGATAGATCCCAAGTCTTTTGATGGGGTGATTATTAATTCGGTGATTCAGCTTTTTCCCAGTGCGGATTATTTAATTGATGTGCTGGAGAAGGCGACAAGGGTGGTTAAACCGGGGGGGTTTATTTTTGTCGGGGATATCCGCAGCTTGCCGTTATTAGCAGCGTTTCATGCCTCGGTACAATTGGCGCGATCGCCCCAGGAATTATCGCAAGAACAACTGCGGCAACGCTGGCAAAAAAGTATCGATAATGAAGAAGAATTGGTGATTGATCCGGACTTGTTTTTGGCGTTAGGAGAACAGTTAGAGCGCATCAGTCACGTAGAAATTCAACTTAAGCGGGGGCGATATCATAACGAATTAACCCGATTTCGCTACGATGTGGTTCTGCATATTGAAAACCAGACGGGTTCTACTCCAGAAATTACCGAGTTGGATTGGGGAAAAGATGAGTTGAGTTTGCCCAAAATTCGGCAGATTATGGAGGAGAGTCAGCCAGAAGGATTAGGCATTAAAAGGATTCCCAATCCTCGGTTAGGGGTAGAGATTAAACTGGTAGAATGGCTCAGAGAAAATAACCCAGAAACCGTGACGGTGGGCGAGATGCGATCGCGCCTGCAGGCTGGGGTAGGAAAGGGCATCGAACCGGAAGCGTGGTGGGCATTAAGTCAGGTGTTTCCCTATACCGTCTATGTGAATCAGTCAAAGGACCCGGCAGATTGCTATGATGTGTTCCTGCAACGACAAACAGACTCTATTACTAGAAACCGGGTTTCTTTGGGTGAAAGGTTGATATTGCGTTGTCATCCTGACGAGAAACCCGGTTTCTTGACCGATGTCCTCGGCGATCGCGTTTCCCGCTCCTCCACAGGTGTATCCTGGAGAGACTATACCAATAATCCCCTGAAGGGAAAACTTGCCCGTAAATTAGAACCGGAATTGCGTCGCTATTTACAACAGCAGTTGCCGGATTATATGATACCCTCTGCTTTTGTCATCCTGGACAAAATGCCCCTGAATGCGAATGGGAAAATAGATAGAAAGGCGTTACCCGCGCCAGAGCGATCGCGCCCAGCATTAGCCACGGATTTAGTGTTACCGGGAACCGAAATTGAGCAAGAGATTGCTCAGGTTTGGCAAGAGGTGTTGCAGTTAGATGCAGTGGGCGTTAATGATAACTTTTTTGACTTGGGTGGCAATTCTTTACTCCTGATTCAGGTGCATAAAGAATTAGTCGAACGGTTTGGTTCAGATTTATCCGTGGTTGCCCTATTTCAGTATCCCACCATTCGCCGTTTAGCCCAGCACTTGAGCCAAACGCCGCCATCAGAAAACCCATTTCATCGCCCTCAAGGGATGAGGCGAGGGGTAGACAATCAGGAGATTGCAATTATTGGTATGGCGGGGCGGTTTCCAGGGGCAAAGGATATTCAAACATTTTGGCAGAATTTGCTGGATGGGGTGGAATCTATTTCCCGGTTTTCTGATCAGGAATTGGTGCCGGCTGATCCGACGTGGCGACAAAATCCTCACTATGTGAAAGCGGGGGCAATTTTAGCAGATATTGACCAATTTGATCGGGAATATTTCGGCTATTCTCCCAGAGAAGCGGAAATCCTTGATCCGCAACAACGGATTTTCTTAGAATGTGCGGTGACAGCCTTAGAAGATGCCGGATATAATCCAGAAACCTATCATGGCGCGATCGGGGTTTATGCGGGTAGCGGGATTAATACGTACTTCACCAATCATGTTTGTTTGAGTCGAGGGTATGGCAATAATCGCTCCTTCTTAGAAACCGTGAGCGATGTGCAGATGACAATCGGACAAGCCCCAGATTTTCTGCCCACGCGGGTGTCTTATAAACTTAATTTAACTGGACCGAGTGTCACTATTCAAACCGCTTGTTCGACAGGCTTGGTGGCGGTGCATAGTGCCTGTCAGAGTTTACTGAATGGGGAATGTGATCTGGCATTAGCTGGGGGGGTGGCGATTCGTTTGCCCCAAAAAACGGGATATGTTTATGAACAAGGCGCCGTATTTTCTCCCGATGGGCATTGTCGCGCCTTTGATGCTCACTCACTTGGCACCGTATTTGGCAATGGTGTGGGCATCGTGGTGCTGAAACGATTGGCGGATGCGATCGCGGCTGGGGATAAAATTGATGCGGTGATTAAAGGTTCGGCAATTAATAATGATGGGGCATTAAAGGTGAGTTATGCCGCCCCTTCGGTAGAAGGGCAAGGGGCGGTGATTGCCCAAGCCCTAACTGTGGCGGGAATTGAGGCGAATACAATTAGTTATGTGGAAGCCCATGGTACGGGTACTCCCCTGGGTGATCCAATTGAAATTACCGCCCTGACTCAGGCTTTTCGGGAAACCACTCCAGCCAAAGGGTTTTGTGCCATTGGTTCGGTGAAAACCAATGTCGGACATTTGGCGAATGCAGCGGGAATTGCCGGGTTAATTAAAACGGTTTTGGCACTGAAACATCGGGTAATTCCGGCGAGTTTGCACTTTGAAACACCGAATCCCCGGATTGATTTTGCCAATAGTCCATTTTTTGTGAATGATCAGCGCCGGGAATGGGAAACTAAGGATGTGCCACGCCGTGCTGGGGTAAGTTCTTTTGGCATGGGGGGAACCAATGTTCATGTCGTTTTAGAAGAAGCGCCTGGGATGGGGAATAGGGAACAGGGAATAGGGAATAGGCAACAGGCAACAGGCAACAGGCAACAGGAAATAGGAAATAGGGAACGTCCCTATCATATATTTACCCTATCCGCTCAAACTAAAAAAGCCTTGTCGGAGTTAAAAGAAGCCTATATCACCTATCTGGATACTCATCCAGAGGTAGAACTATCCGATATATGTTTTACCGCCAACGTGGGGCGGAAACAATTTCAGCATCGGTGGGCAGTTATCGTGGCATCAAAAGCCGAACTTCGAGAACAATTGGTTGATGGTTCTGGGGACATGATCCGACGGGAGACTCCGGGGGAAAAAATCGGTAAAATCGCCTTTTTGTTTACCGGGCAAGGATCTCAATACCCGAATATGGGGCGCCAACTCTACGAGACACAACCGACATTTCGGGCGGCGCTGGCACAGTGCGATGAAATTCTCCGTTCTCAACTAGAAATCCCTTTACTTGAGGTACTGTATGGGGACAAGTCATCGGCAACCCAGTTAAATCAAACCGCTTATACTCAACCCGCTTTATTTGCCCTAGAATATGCCCTATTTCAGGTATGGAAAGCTTGGGGCATAGAACCTGATCTGGTAATGGGGCATAGTGTCGGGGAATATGTCGCCGCTTGTGTGGCTGGGGTGTTTAGTTTGGCAGAGGGGTTGAACTTAATTGCTCACCGGGGGAAGTTAATGCAGGCTTTACCCGATGATGGGGCAATGGTGTCGCTGATGGCGTCTGAGAAACGGGTGCAAGCCGCGATTGAAGGATATGAAAATGATGTCTCCATTGCTGCGATTAACGGCAGCGAAAGTGTGGTAATTTCCGGGAAACGGGATGTGATTAATCAGATTTGTGAAACCTTAGCGGTTGAGGGGATTAAAATGAAACCCTTAACCGTTTCCCATGGGTTTCATTCGCCGTTAATGACACCCATGTTGGCAGAATTTGAGAGGATTGCTCAACAGGTTAGCTTTTCTTCCCCCCAGATTAAGGTAATCAGTAATGTTACTGGAGCGGTGGCGCAAAATGAGATAGCGACTCCAGAGTATTGGGTGCGTCACATCCGACAACCGGTGCAATTTGCCGCCAGTATGAAGCGTTTAGAACAGCAGGGGGTAGAGATATACGTCGAAATTGGACCCAAACCCGTTTTACTAGGAATGGGGCGTCAGTGTTTACCTGAACATCAGGGGTTGTGGTTGCCGAGTTTGCGCCCATCCCAAACCGATTGGCAACCCCTGTTAAGCAGTTTGGTACAACTGTATCTGAACGGGATATCGGTGAATTGGGCAGGGTTTGATCGCGATTACCCGCGTCGCCGCGAACATCTGCCGACTTATCCGTTTCAACGACAACGCTATTGGATTGAACCAAAGAAAGGCGCTAAAGCGCCCACTACGAGCCATCCCTTACTGGGTGAACGATTGGATTTGGCGGGAACATCAGATATTCGCTTCCAATGCCAAATTAGTCAAGATGGGCATAATTTGACTTATTTGGCAGATCATCGCATTTTTGGGCAGGCGATTCTACCCCTAACTGCCTATTTAGAAATGGCGTTAGCGGCAGGGAAAACAATGTTCCCCGGTAAAGTTATTACGTTGCAAGAGGTGTTTATTGAGCAGCCCCTGGTGCTGGCGGCGGGGAAAGGGGAATCAAATACTCTACAACTGGTGTTAACGCCGAAAGGAAATGATATCTATTCGTTCCAGATTTATAGTCGGATGTCGGCTCAGGAAATGTCGCTAAATCCGACTTGGATACGTCATGGTTTTGGGGATGTTTTAGTCGGGAAGTCGGCAGCGGGAAATCAGACAGCACGACAACCGATTCCCTTTAATTTAGCCGCTTGGCAGGAACAATGTCGGGAAGGGATATCCGCTGAAGTATTTTATCAAAGACGGGAGGGGAATGGAGGCGCTAAAGCGCCCACTACGAACAGGCGATCGCACGATATCGAGTTTGGTCCGAGTTTTCAAGGCATAGAACAACTCTGGAAAGGGGATGGAGTGGCTCTGGGCAGAATTCGGGTGCCAGACGGGGTTTGGCAGGCAATGGATGAGTATACCTTACACCCAGCCGTACTGGATGCGAGTCTGCATCTATTGGGCGCTATTTTACCCGAGGGCACCTATTTACCCGTGGTTTTAGACCATCTGCAACTCTATCATCCTCCCCGTCGGAATTTATGGAGTTATGCCACCCTGAAACCAGGAAGAAACCGCGATCGCGAAATCCTGAATGCAGAGGTTCACCTGTTTGATGATCAGGGAAATTTGGTGGCATTGGTTTCTGGCTTATGCCTACGACGTGCCAATCAACGGAACATCACTCACCGCTCAGAGTTAGAGAATCACCTATACGAAGTCGTTTGGCAACCGAGTCAGGGTATTCCTCGCCCTCAAGGGAGTGAACCCGGAAATTGGTTAATCTTTGCCGACGGGAATGGCATTGGTGAAGCCTTAGCCCAGAGTCTGTTTGAAAAAGGACATTCCTGTACCCTGGTGATTCCCGGTGATAATTATCAACAATTAGAATTAGCAGCAAAACCAGATGGTGTCGCCGGATACTATCAAATTAATCCCGCAAATCCACAAGAGTTTCAACGCCTGCTGAAAGATAACCCCTTTTCTTGGCAGGGAGTGGTGCATGTGTGGAGTATTGAAGGGGCTGACTTTTCACGCCATCTAGAAAAATCGATATCAAACCTAACCCCCCAGCCCCCTAGGGAGAATTCAAAGCCTCTCTCCTTTCAGGAGAGAGGTTTGGAGAGAGGTTTTCCAGATCCCGTCAAAAGTAAGATGGAGGCGGAGGCGCTAAAGCGCTCACTACAAACGGGGAGTGCCTTGCATCTGGTGCAAGCCCTATCAAATGCGAAACTATCCCCCCGTTTATGGCTGGTTACTCAAGGGGCAAAACCGATTGATTCGGCTCCCATGCAAGTCTCCCAGGCACCGTTATGGGGGTTAGGTCAAGCTATTTCCCTAGAATATCCTGAATTACAGTGTAAGCGTTTAGACTTGGACCCATTGGCGGCAGACAGGGCATCATCAGTAGAAGCGCTACTCGATGAACTGTTTGCTGAGGATGATAATGAAGACCAAATCGGCTATCGTCAAGGGGTGCGTTATGTCCCCCGACTTAAGCCATTTAAGCCTCAATCCCGAATCAGCGCCAATCCTAGCACCACTCCAGTACGGGTAAAACTTGACAGTTACGGCACCTTAGACAATCTGGAGTTAGCCCCCCTAAGGCGCCGTCAACCGGAAGCCGATGAAGTAGAAATTCAAGTGCGGGCGGCGGGGTTAAATTTCCGAGACGTACTCAATGCCCTGGGAATGCTGCGGGAGTATTATGAAAAGGAATTAGGAATTAGTCATCCTGGGGAGGTTTCCTTTGGGTTTGAATGTGCTGGGGAAATTGTTGCAGTTGGGGAAAATGTTTCTAATTTCCAGATAGGCGATCGCGTGATGGCGTTGGCGACAGGAAGTTTAGCGAGTTTTGTCACCGTCTCAGCGACTCAGGTTGCCCTCAAACCGGAAGGGTTCAGTTTTGAAGAAGCCGCCGCGATTCCCGCTGCCTTTTTAACCGCTGACTATGCCCTGCACGAGTTAGGGAAGATTCAGGCAGGTGAGAGCATTTTAATTCATTCTGCCGCAGGCGGTGTCGGGCAAGCCGCTGTACAACTGGCGCAACGGGCGGGAGCAGAAATTTTTGCCACGGCGAGTCAGAAAAAATGGGAGTTTCTCAAGGCAATGGGAATTAATCATGTAATGAACTCCCGCACCTTAGCCTTTGCGGAGGAGATTAAACAACTTACCAATGGGCAAGGGGTGACTATTGTCCTAAATAGCTTTAATAAAGAGTTTATCGATAAAAGCTTTGAAATACTGGCTGAGAATGGACGATTTATCGAACTCGGTAAAATCGATATCTGGGATAATCAGAAAGTTCAGCAACTCCGCCCCGATGCCGCTTATTTTCCTTTTGAATTAGGAGAAGCCTACCAGCAAAACCCAGATTTACTCCCTTCCCTGTTTGCTCACCTCTTATCCGGGTTTGCCGAGGGTAGCCTGAAACCCTTACCGATGAAAGTCTTCTCCCTAGAAAATGTTGTTGATGCTTTCCGATATATGGCAGGCGCCAAACATATTGGCAAAGTTGTCATATCCATGTCAGCGTCGCCATCTTCAACCGTAGTTCGAGGCGAGGGCAGTTATCTAATTACTGGCGGGTTAGGCGGTTTAGGAATTAAAGCCGCTCAATGGCTAATTGAGGAAGGCGCCAAACATATCGTTTTAGCCAGTCGCCGAGGCATAAACTCACCAGAAGTCGGCGCAGAAATCCGCCAATTAGAGGAAAAGGGAGCAGAAATTTTGGTGGTGAAAGCCGATGTCGCCCAGTATGAGGATGTGGCTCACTTAATCGCCGCTTGTCCCCAACCCCTACGCGGGATTATTCACGCCGCTGGCGTGTTAGATGATGGGGTGCTGCAAAAACAATCCTGGGCAAGATTTGAAACAGTCATGGCGGCGAAAGTGACAGGTTCCTGGAATTTACATCAGTTAACCAAAGATGTACCCTTAGACTTGTTTATTTGTTTCTCCTCAGCAGCATCCATTACCGGAATGGTGGGGCAAGGAAATTATATCGCTGCCAATACATTCCTGGATACAATGGCTCATTACCGTCGCGCCTTAAATCTACCCGCTCTATGTGTAAACTGGGGCGCTTGGAGTGACGTGGGGATGGCGGCTCAACTCAGCCAAGAGCAACAGTTGCGATTAGCGGCTCAAGGGATTGATTTGATTACCGATTCAGACGGGTTTCAAGTGCTGGGCAAATTAATCGCCGAAAATGTCACCCAAGTTACTGTACTACCGATGACCGATTGGTCAAAATGGATGGGTGGATTGCCACAAGTGCCGCCTTTCTATGAGTATTTGAGGTCAAATGTTGCGGCTGCACCGGAGGAATCAACGCCGTCATTCAAGTTAGAGTTGGAGCGAATCCCCGCATCAGCGCGTCGAGATTGGCTCACGTCTCATGTTCGAGGATTGGTAGGGAAAACTCTAGGCTTAAAGGAACCGGAGAAGATTGAGGTAGGGCAACGGTTGTTTGATTTAGGGTTAGACTCGTTGATGGCAATTGAGTTAAGAAGTTATCTACAAAGGAGTTTGGGATGTAATTTACGATCGACTCTACTGTTTGACTATCCAACCTTAGAAGCCCTGGTTGATTATCTCGCGATCGCGGTTCTGGGTTTAGCCGAGTTAACCCCAACTTCACCTAACAGTAAGAGTGACTACTGCTCCACCCTAGTTGCGATTCAACCTCACGGTAATAAACCCCCCTTGTTCTGTCTGCCGGGAATTTTAGGCAATGTGTTTGAACTGGAACCCTTAGCCCGTTATCTGGGAAATCAGCAACCGTTTTATGGGTTGCGATCGCTGGGTTTGGATGAAGACATTGAACCCTATACCAATATGGCTGATATTGCCGCTCACCAGATCAAATCCATCCAAGAGATACAACCCCATGGTCCTTATTTTCTCGCTGGGCATTCCTTTGGGGGAAAAGTGGCGTTTGAAATCGCCAACCAGTTACAGGCTCAAGGGCAGGAAGTTTCTCTACTGGCAATTATGGATATTCAAGTACCTGTTGCCGAACATGAAAAAGATGCCATTCATTGGCATGACAGCAAATATATGATTAGTCTTGCCAGGATGTTTGAAAGCTCCCTAGAGCAAGACTTAAACCTACCATCATTCCTTGACTCTTTGAGTTTGGATGAGCAAATTAACCTGCTTCTCTTGGCTTTGAAAAAGGTGGGACAGGTATTTAGCGAAATCGAATTGAGGCGACTGTTTCAGGTTTATAAAGCCAATATGCAAGCCATGACTCAATATGTCCCCTCGCAGGTTTATCCCAACTCAATCACCCTGTTGCGAGCGAGTGAAATTCACCCAGGAGATAATTTTCTCCCGGATGAAGTGATGACGCAACAAGACCCAACTTGGGGCTGGAGTCAGCTTTGTTCCCAACCCTTAGATGTTCAAATTGTTCCCGGAAATCATTTCACCATGATGATGGAACCCCAGGTTCATAGTTTAGCCCAACCACTCAAAACTTTTCTATGAAAAAACAATAACAATAAAGTTATAAATATGCTCGAAACACTAGACTTAATCATTAATAAACAATTTGTAACTATTCAGGGGAAACGCTTCCACTACGTTATCTGTTTTTGTGCCAATGCTGGAAAGTATTTTCAGCCAAAAGTTGATAATCAAGATAACTATGTCAGATAAAATCCAGTGGGTTTATAGTTCGCCAAATAATCGCCAACTCCGCGATCGCTATAACCAATGGGCAAAGGACTACGAACGCGATTTAACCGAAACCTTTGGTCGTCCCAACCGCGAACCTATCGTCGATCTCACACTTAAATACGTCCCCCAAAATGCCCTAATCTTAGATGCTGGCGCAGGCACAGGTACAATGGGTCAATGGCTGCACAAGGAAGGCTATGACAACCTAGTCGGAATTGACCTTTCCCCAGGAATGCTGGCTGAGGCACAAAAGAAGCATGTCTACACCCAGTTACGCCAAATGATATTAGGCGAACCCTTAGACTTTCCCACAGCTACCTTTGATGCGGTTACAGCTTGTGGCGTATTTACTTATGGACATGCTCCGAGCCATTCGTTTGATGAATTAATTCGTGTTACTAAACCCGAAGGATACATTATTTTTACCCTACGCCCTAACTTCTACGAAAGCAGTGACTTTAAAGACAAAATGACGGACTTAGAAACACAAGGAAAATGGACATTAACCGAACGGGGAGATAAATATCAAGCGGAACCCAAAGGACAACCCGATCTGTATTTACAAACCTGGGTGTATCAGAAGGTTGGACAACAGCACAGTCTCAACAGTGGCAAGCCCCGTTATATTGGGAACAAATCGATGGTGATTGGTGGTTAATGACACTGGGAGGAATGCGTCGCTTAAATGAAAACGAACCCTGACCAATGACCAATGACCAATGACTTAAATTATGTGTCGATTACTGGCTTACTTCGGTTCTCCCATTCAACTGGGTGGGGAACGAGCTCGCACCGACGATGCATCAAATTGATTCAAATCTAAGGACTGAAAAAGTATCATGAAAGACGTTCCTGTTTTAGTGTATTTTCAAGGGAAAGGTAGAGCCGAACTTTCACGCCTTATTTTCACCTGTGGCGAGGTTCCCTTTGACGATCAAAGACTCTCCTTTGAAGAGTACGGGCAAATGCGCTCCAGTGGGGAGCTTCCTTTTGGTCAACTACCGATTCTGAAGCTGGGGGATACCGTAATCAGTCAGTCATGCGCGATCGCACGTTATGCCGCTAAACAGGCAGGACTTTATCCCATAGACCATTTACAGGCAGCCCTATCCGATATGATCGTTGATGCCTGGAGAGACCTCCAAGATCTACTATATGGGTGTTATGTTGACCGGGTGGTGGAACAAGGTCAATTCATTATGAAAATGAGAGACGCATCCGTTAAGGTGAAGCGATTAAACGAGTATTTTGCCACATCTGTACCCATGCACTTAGAGAAACTTGAGCAACTAATCACTCAAAATCAAGCTTCTTCATTTCTGGTTGGCTCATCCTTAACCTGGGCAGATATCGCGGTGTTTGACATTCTGTGTATATATGATCATACGGGGAAATTATGGAATGATCCCACTGCATTTGCCTACATCCCAGAACCAGATGGACCCTATCAACCGCCAAAGGATTTGTTGCAGCCTTATCCAAACCTAGAGACGCTGAAAAGTACAGTGAGTCAAATCCCACAGATTACCGCTTGGCTACAAGCTCATCCCTATTAAGCGAACACGCATTTAAATAAGCTGTCTGATGCCGCGAATTTCCAGCGCTAAGGCAAAACGACGATAAAATTTAAGCAACGAGAATCGAACGCCAAGGAGGGAAATTTATGCCGAACCCGTTTCCGGGGATGAACCCTTACCTAGAACACCCAGAAATCTGGCCCGGAATCCATCACTGGCTAATTGTTGAATTAGCTAGGTCACTTTCTCCTCAATTGCGCCCAAAATACAGAGTGGCGGTTGAGGTGCGTCTGTATGAAACCGCTGGCGAACAATCCCTACTCGTGGGTATTCCCGATTTAACGGTTAAAGGTTCACAGGCGACAACGAAACAACCGATGAGTAATGTTGCTGTCGCCCCATCTCCAACTCAACCCAAGACTGTACAAGTTCCTGTACCGGAAACAATTAAACAAGGATATTTAGAAGTCCGAGAAGTCGCCACGGGTGAAGTTGTAACTGTTATTGAGATACTCTCTCCGATTAATAAACGTTCTGGAGAAGGACGCGATAAATATGAAACTAAACGCCATAAAATCTTCGGCAGCTCAACTCATTTAGTAGAAATTGATTTACTGCGTAAGGGAAAACCCATGCCAGTATATCATAGCAATGGTCAAACTCATTATCGAATTTTAGTCAGTCGAGGGGACTGTCGCCCTCAAGCTGATTTATATGCCTTTAATCTACCCGATACGATTCCCTCATTTCCCTTGCCATTGAAGTCGGGCGATGCAGAACCCGTAGTCGATTTACAGGTATTGTTGAATAATGTGTACGAGCAAGCCAGTTATGATTTGGCAATCGATTATACGCAAGAACCCGTACCGCCATTGTTAGCAGATGAGCGCGTCTGGGTTAATACAGTGTTAACCGAGCAACAACTGCGATAGTGCTAGCAGGGAAAGCTGTCGCGATCGCATCCTAGAAAATGGTTATTAGCCAAAATTTATTTTAAAAGTTTCCTTTAGTCATAAAAATGGTGCGTTACGCTTCGCTAACGCACCCTACAATTTTTTGACAATTTTGCTTATTGATAATGATACAAAATCTCAGTGATACCAAATCTGCACTAGGAAGCGTGTTAATTCTTCTTATCGATTCAGCTTTTGAACAAACTTACGGATTCCCCAAGCACCTATGGCGAATAAACCTAACGTTGTAGACGCTTCTGGAATATCAACGGGTTCTGAATCGGTGGGAATCCGAGTAATGGCAACCGCATCCAGATATGACCGATTTTGGCGAAACCGAAAGCTGAGAGACTCAAAATAGTCTTGACCTACCAGATTATCTTGAATACTGACGCTCATGGGTAGCGTTGAACCGTCTTTGGCTGAAAACACTTGCCAATTATCATTCAGCCAATAGTAGGGCGTGACTTCAACTGTATCCACTCCCGTTTTACTCAATGTGAGTCGGAAATTCTCATAGGTTTCAGTATCAGGAAATTGATCGGGAACAACCAGTTCTTGCTCAACCTCATGGGGAATATTAAATCCGGGATCAACGTAAAGTAGATAGGGTAAATTGCGGAAATTGCCATCACGGGGAGAAACAGGACGGATATTCCAGTTAATTTGGCGCGGTTCCTGGGTATCTGTTGGTGCAACATTCAGTTCCATAAAGAACTTACCCAGTTCTGGCTTACTTCGATCTGTGCGAGCGCTCCAGTAAAGAGCAATATCACCCTCATCTAAATCCAATTGATTCAACGATGAGAGATCGTAGTAGGCTGATGCCCAATTCGCCTCAGGATTAGCCTGAAGTTCACCCTGAGCGACAGTAGTATTGTTTAGCTGCCAATCATTTGCGTTATCAAATGTGCTGTGATAAATTTCTTGCTCATTCGGATTATAGGTAAAAAAATTCGCCGCTTGCGCTTTTGCCGCTACACCAGCGACGAAGGCGACTGATAGTAAAAAAGTTAATTGAAGTTTCACGGAATTACCTCTAAGCAGGAGTTTCGTCTACTCGCCATCATAATTAACCTTCACCAGCGAATAGGTAAAATCCGTATGAATTTACCCGCTAAATCTATGAATTTTTAGTGAACTAATTTTATTTTTTTGAATAAATTTAGTTTTGTTAACTTCTATCAAAATTTATTGTCTGAACCTTGACAAATTAGGTGCGAATACTAAAACAAAAAGCTCTATTTTTCTCTAAAAATAAATTAATCAACAGGACGAATCCCGTTGATCCAGCTTGGTTATATCGGATTTCAGAGAAGCCAGGGAAATCACCACTTCAAAAACGCGGCATCCGATCCCTGTTCACGGCGAATCTTACTATCGTTTTCAAACCAATCAATCACCTGCTGAGGCGTCAACTCTTCCACAGCCACTCCTGTGTCTTGGGCAATATGGGTTAAAAGGCGCAGGGATGAAATAGTTAATCGGGTTAAAAACTTCTCATGGGATGCGAGTAAAGCTTTATCTACCGCAGCAGATTCCTCTGGACTTAAAAATTGTGTTGTTGGTTGTTGAGACATACGTAAAGTGGAGGAGATGGGGGAGATAAGGGAGCAGAGGGAGCAGGGGAAGCCGGGGAAGATGTAGGGGCGGGTTTTACCTATAAAATTTTGACCCAAACCAATCACTTAAGTAAACCCGCCCCGACCACTTACTATAGTTATCTGACCAATGACCAATGACCCAAATCATGGTGCGTTACGGCGACATTCCCATTAGGAGGATAATAAATATGAGTTGTTACGCCTAACGCACCCTACGGTTATACGGTTCTTTCAAATGACAAATGACCAATGACCAATGACAAATGACCAATGACAAATGACCAATGACCAATGACAAATGACCAATGACAAATGACCAATGACAAATGACCAATGACCAATGACAAATGACAAATGACAAATGACAAATGACAAATGACAAATGACAAATGACAAATGACCAATGACCAATGACCAATGACCAATGACGAATAACAAACTATTTCGCCTTAATCAAATAGCCACACTGATGTTCTCCATGATTAATCCAGTGGGTGCGCTCGACTTGACAATCGGGTAGGATAGCGGCAAACATTTCTAACTCATGTCCGCAGACGCTGGGAAAGGATTCAGCGACGTTGGAAATTGCACAATTGTGTTCTCTGAAAATAAACTGGTTATGAGTTGACTCGCTAGCATCGCTGGATTCGACCGGATACCATTCCGCCATGTATCCTTCACTTTGGCGCAGTTCTACCAATTTGGCGACTCGTTCGGCTAATGAACCTTGACCCAAAAGCTGGCGGTATTCCAGGGCTTTGCGTTCCCACTGTTTCTGGAGGATGGTACTCACCTGATCCCGACCCACGGTTTCTTCCAGGGTGTCTAGCAAAGACACGGCAAACTCACCATAATGGTTAGGGAAGCGATCGCGTCCTTTTTTGCTCAAGCGGTAAACATGTTGAGGACGCCCCATCCCCATGGATACCGATTGATACTCAATCAGTCCCTCAGCCTCCAAATCCTTCAGGTGACGGCGAATCGCTTGGGGACTAATCTCCAGAGCTTCCGCTAATGAATGCGCGATCGCTTGCTCCTGTTTGAGTAAATACTGCAAAATGTCTTGCTTGGTAGAAGATTGCTGAATGGTGGTCATCGGCTTTTGGGGTGAAATCACGCTTATGTTAGGGCAAGAGAAGAAATGTAGTTGACTTTGACAACATCTTAGTTGTTAATATAACCTACAATAGAGTTAAACAACAAAGGTGTTGTTTTAGTCTAGAGCTAGTGCAACGTTACCGCAATCAGCCCGAACCCTGTAAAACTGGTAACAACAGACTCACCACCTCCCATCCTTAATTAATCGAAGAGAGAATACACAAGCGAATGACTGCTACTGTTAAAAAATTAGTCAACCAGCCCTACAAGTACGGCTTTGTCACCGATATCGAAGCCGATACCATTCCCCGTGGCTTGAATGAAGACGTAGTCCGCCTGATCTCTGCCAAGAAGAACGAACCGGAGTTCATGCTGGAGTTTCGTCTCAAAGCCTATCGCCAATGGTTGAAGATGGAGGAACCGACGTGGTCTCACGTTAACTATCCGCCCATCAACTATCAGGATATCATTTACTACTCCGCCCCGAAAAAGAAAACGGAAAAGCTGAACAGCCTAGAGGACGTTGATCCCGCCCTGCTGGAAACCTTTGAAAAACTGGGGATTCCCCTATCTGAACAGAAGCGACTGTCTAACGTCGCTGTAGATGCGATTTTCGATAGCGTTTCCGTCGCCACCACATTTAAAGAAAAATTAGCTGAATCTGGCGTTATCTTCTGTTCCATCTCCGAAGCGCTGCAAGAACACCCAGAATTAGTACAGAAATATCTGGGTAGTGTGGTTCCCGTCGGCGATAATTACTTTGCTGCTCTGAACTCGGCGGTGTTTAGTGACGGTTCCTTTGTGTTTATTCCCAAAGGCGTCAAATGTCCCATGGAATTGTCTACCTATTTCCGGATTAATGCTGGGGACACGGGACAGTTTGAGCGCACCTTGATTGTCGCTGAAGAAGGGAGTTCGGTGAGTTACTTAGAAGGGTGTACCGCCCCCATGTACGACACCAACCAACTCCACGCCGCCGTTGTCGAACTCGTCACGCTAGATAACGCCGATATTAAATATTCCACCGTACAAAACTGGTTTGCAGGGGATGAAAAGGGTAAAGGTGGAATTTATAACTTTGTCACCAAGCGCGGTTTGTGCAAAGGGGTTAACTCCAAGATTTCCTGGACGCAGGTAGAAACGGGTTCAGCGATTACCTGGAAATATCCCAGTTGTGTTCTAGTCGGAGATAACTCAGTCGGTGAGTTTTACTCCGTGGCGTTAACCAATAATATGCAGCAAGCCGACACGGGAACCAAAATGGTGCATATTGGCAAAAATACCCGTAGCACGATTATTTCTAAAGGGATTTCCGCTGGCAATTCTAAGAATAGCTATCGGGGTTTAGTGAAAGTGAGTCCGAAAGCAAAAGGGGCGCGGAATTATTCCCAGTGTGATTCCATGTTGATTGGGGATACTGCTGAGGCAAATACGTTCCCTTATATTCAAGTTGAAAATAACCTGGCGAAGGTTGAACACGAAGCCTCAACCTCGAAAATTGGCGAGGATCAGCTTTTCTACTTTACCCAACGCGGAATCTCCGAAGAAGACGCGGTTTCCATGATTGTCAGTGGGTTCTGTCAGGATGTTTTCAACGAACTGCCGATGGAATTTGCCGCTGAAGCCGATAAATTGTTGAGTCTGAAATTAGAAGGAGCCGTGGGTTAGGGATTGGAGAAGTACCATGGCGCGTCTTTCACAATTATCGTTTGAAATGGTGCGTTACGCTTGAAATGGTGCGTTACGCTCCGCTAACGCACCCTACGCACCCTACATCCGCCCCGATTGTAGAGACGTAGTATGATACGTCTGGAACATCCCATCCCATCCCATCTCATCTATCAGAATTGGCAAAACCCTGTAGTAACGAGCAATGATTAGAGAAAATAGCGACGTAATTTTATCCGTCCGCAATTTGACGGCAACGGTTGAAGGACAACAAATCCTCAAAGGCTTAAACCTGGAGGTGAAGGCGGGAGAAATTCACGCCATTATGGGACAAAATGGCTCCGGCAAAAGTACCTTTTCTAAGCTGTTAGCCGGACATCCTGCCTATGAAGTTACAGGGGGCGAGATCACCTTTCTAGGACAAAATCTGCTGGAACTCGAACCCGAAGAACGAGCATTAGCTGGCGTATTTTTGGCATTTCAGTATCCCTTAGAAATTCCTGGTGTCAGCAATTTAGACTTCTTGCGCGTCGCCTATAATTCCCGCCGTAAGCATCAGGGATTAGAGGAAATTGATACGTTTGACTTTGAGGATTTGATAGAAGAAAAGCTGGAAATTGTCAAGATGAATCCCAGCTTTTTAGAACGGAGTTTAAATGAAGGCTTCTCTGGCGGTGAGAAGAAGCGGAATGAGATTCTGCAAATGGCGCTGTTAGAACCTAAACTGGCAATTCTCGATGAAACGGATTCCGGTTTGGATATTGACGCACTGAAGATTGTCGCTAATGGGGTGAGTCAGTTGGCAACTTCCGACAATGCCATGATTTTGATTACCCACTACCAACGGATGCTCAATTATATTGAACCGGATTATGTCCATGTCATGGCAGGAGGGCGCATCCTCAAAACCGGGGGTAAGGAATTGGCATTAGAATTAGAATCCCGTGGTTATGACTGGGTAATAGAAGAAGCGGCGGCTGAGGTGATTGCCTAATGAGTATACAACTATCTGCAAAACCGGAAATTTCCTATTTAAAGGCGTTATTAGACCAATGTCGCCAAGATGAACCCTTTGTTGGAGGACCATTAAACGCCACTATCGGGCAACTGCGGGATCAAGCGGCGGCGATTGTGGAAGAATTAGCGATTCCTACCCGTCGAGATGAAGAATGGCGGTTTACGGATTTGTCACCGTTATTGGCGGTGAATTTCCAAGGGGTTGAGGCGTTTTTTGAACAGTTCCTGCAACACTTAGACCTAACCTCCCTCATCCTACCTGAAACCCCAGATAGTCGATTAGTCTTCGTCAATGGAGTATATGCACCAAATTTATCATCGGTGCATGGATTACCCGAAGGCGTATATGTGGGGAATTTGGCGGGTTTACCTGCGGCATATCAGGGACGAATCCCCAATTATCTAGGCAAGCAACAAGGGGCGTCGGATGTCTTCACCGCCCTAAATACATCGGGACTCACGGATGCGGCGGTGGTGTGGATACCCAAAAACAAAGTAGTTGAAACACCGATTCATCTGCTGTTTATTTCCACCACTAACGACGTACCTGTCATTTGCCAACCGCGCTGTCTAGTGGTTGCTGAAGCGGGTTCGGTGGTGAATCTGATTGAACATTACGCAGCGAATGTAGAAGGATGTCCTGATATTCCGGTAAATCGTCCTTATTTCAATAACCAAGTGACGGAGATTTGGATTGAGGATGACGCCCAGGTTATCCATACCCGGAATCAGCGAGAAGCGATTGATGGGTTCCACATTGGTAAAACAGCCGTCACCCAAGCCCGGAATAGCCGCTATACCTGTAACGCGATTAGTTTAGGGGCGAGACTATCCCGACATAATCTAGAAATCGTGCAAACCGGTGAGGCGACTGAAACCACACTGAAGGGTTTAACCATGATTGGTGGGGAACAGGTAGCCGATACCCACAGTGCGGTGCTACTGAATCATCCTCATGGCATGACCAACCAGTTGCACAAATGTATCATAGATGACCGGGCGCACGGCGTCTTCAATGGTAAGGTTTTCGTGCCGCAAGCGGCTCAATTTACTAATGCGGCTCAATTGAATCGCAATTTATTGCTTTCAGCTAAAGCCCGTGTGAATACCAAACCGCAATTGGAAATTACGGCAGACCAAGTAAAATGTTCTCACGGTGCGACAGTGAGTCAATTAGACTCGGAGGATGTGTTCTATTTACGAAGTCGGGGACTTAATGAAACCAATGCCCGGAATCTGTTAATTGATGCCTTTGTCGCGGAGATTCTCCAGCGAATCTCGGTGGACTCACTACGGCAAAGACTGTCCCAATGTGCGATGTGTAGAACAATTTAGGGAATGGGGGAGATAGGGAAGATAGGGAAGATAGGGAAGATAGGGGAAATTGTGTAGGGGCGGGTTTCACTACATTGGTGTCAACTTAAGCTCAACCCCTCTCCCGTGCAAAAAAAGCTCCCGCATCCGCTGTCATCCCCCCTCTTGTAGGGGGGAACGAGGGGGGTAGGGGGAAGGGGGGTCCGGAGTTGGGGTTAGGGGATGAGGGGAAATGTCAAGCAGTAAATAGACACAGCTTAAAACCTTGCCAGCATTGGTTTTTTACCTTAAGTTGACACGGATGGTTTCACTACTATCTTTTTGGTTACACCCAGATGTAAATAAACCCGCCCCGACTAAATGACAGATGACAAATGACAAAGGACAAATGACAAAGGACAAATGACAAAGGACAAATGACCATTACCCAAGAAAAAACCCTAGCTGCTATCGTCCGTTCTGACTTTCCCATTTTGCAGGAGAAAGTTCACGATAAACCGTTAATTTATCTTGACAGTGCTGCCACCTCTCAGAAGCCGTTGGCGGTGCTTAATGCGCTGCAAAACTACTATGAAAGGGACAATGCCAACGTCCACCGAGGCGCTCATGCGCTGAGTGTCCGCGCCACAGAAGCGTATGAGTCAGCGCGGGATAAGGTGGCGGCGTTTATAAATGCGGCGTCGCGGAATGAGATTGTGTTTACCCGAAATGCCTCAGAAGCGATTAACTTGGTGGCGTATAGCTGGGGATTAAATACGTTGCAGCCAGGGGATGAAATCATTCTCTCGGTGATGGAACATCACAGCAATATTGTTCCTTGGCAAATCATTGCTCAGAAGACGGGGGCGGTGTTGAAGTATGTGGAACTGACGGAAACTCAGGAGTTTGATTTAGAACAGTTCAAGTCTCTGATTTCTGAGCAGACAAAGTTAGTTGGTGTTGTCCATGTCTCGAATACGTTGGGATGTATTAACCCAGTTGAAGAGATTTGTGCGATCGCACATAAATATGGCGCTAAGGTATTGATTGATGCTTGCCAATCTGTCCCCCATACACCCATTGATGTGCAGGCGATGGGTTGTGACTGGTTAGTCGCATCAGGTCACAAAATGTGTGCGCCGACTGGGATTGGTTTTTTGTATGGCAAGTTAAACGTGCTGCTGGAAATGCCGCCGTTTATGGGTGGGGGTGAGATGATTTCCGAAGTCTTTCTCGACTATTCCACCTACGCCGAATTGCCCCACAAATTTGAAGCCGGAACCCCTGCGATTGGGGAAGCGATCGCGCTGGGTGCGGCGGTAGACTATTTAATGGGGATTGGTATGGATAAAATCCATGCTTATGAGGAGGAATTGACGGCGTATCTGTTTCAGCAGTTACGGGATGTTCCTGATTTGACCCTGTATGGTCCTCAACCGACTGCAGAGGGGAAAGGAAGGGCTGCTTTGGTATCCTTTAATGTGGAGGGATTGGCGGCGAGTGATGTGTCTACGTTATTGGACCATGAAGGGGTGGCGATTCGTTCGGGTCATCATTGTACGCAACCGTTGCATCGTATTTTAGAGGTAACGGGTTCGGCGCGGGCGAGTTTGTATTTTTACAATACGCGGGAAGAGATTGACGTGTTTGTTCAGGCTTTGAAAGAGACGATTGATTTTTTTAAAAGCGTTATGGAGTAGAGTTGTGGGGTGGGTATTGCCCACCCTACGGTTTTTGGTTGTTAGGGATTTATATTTTTTTAACGCAGAGGAACGCAGAGGTAAGCGCAGAGGGACGCAGAGGTTTTTTGGGAGAATAGGTTAGTGCTATTCAATTGAGATTATAGATATGTTGATAAGCTCAACTCTAGCTGAACAACGAACTGTTCTGGACAATATTAGTTGGCAAACTTTTGAGGCGTTATTGGTAGAAACGGGTGAAGACAGGGGGTATCGGTTTGCTTATGACGGCGGCACGTTGGAAATTATGACGCCTCGTTTTGACCATGAGAATCCTAAGGCTAATTTGGGTAATTTTATTGTTGCATTAGCTGAAGAGTTAGATATTGAGATTAAAAGCGCTGGTTCGACAACACTGAAACGAGAAATAGTTAAGCGGGGGATAGAACCAGATAATTGTTATTATATCCAAAATGAGCCTGCTGTTCGAGGTCGGCAAGACATTGATTTAGAAATTGATCCGCCGCCTGATTTAGCGATTGAAATTGATATTACCAGCAGTTCTGTGGATAAGTTGGGGATTTACTCGGCGCTAGGTGTCCCTGAAATTTGGCGGTATAATGGACAAGTTTTGCGATTTTATCAATGGGTAGAAGGACACTATGTTGAGTATGAATCTAGTTTGGCTTTTCCTTTGGTATCTGTGAGTGCAATGAGCCGATTTATTCAGCAGAGTAAAACAATGGGTGAAATTGCACTGTTGAAAGCGTTTCGCGCTTGGGTGAGAGAAAATTTATAAATCAAGTATGAAATACAGTTGTGGTACCGCTAAAATAGCTAAAATATTGGAATAAGCTTTCACGCATTTAAATTGGGTATTAGTAGCGAGCAAGATGCTCGCACTACAAGGATTTCTTCTTTATAACCGTAGGAGTTATCAGCGATGGGTATTGAGAATAGAAGATGGAAAGGATTATTCGCTCCCACTGAAGTTGTTGAACTCAAACAGATGTGTCTAACCCCTGGACAGATGTTTCAACCAGGAAAATATAAGGCTGAAGATTTACCAGAAATTGCCTTTGAAATGGGTTTGGTTGAGAGTGTGACAAATGGGGAAACTCAACAGGATAAAGTTGATCCGGCTACTGAAAACGAGTAAGCGAAGACGCATTTAAATTGTGTGTTACCTGTTGCCTGTTCCCTAATCTCAACCTTATGTGGAATGTCACGATCCTTAAGGCTGGTGGGCAATGCCCACCCTACTGGCGTGACGGAAAACGAGTAAGCTAAGACGCATTTAAATTGGGAATGATAGCGAGCAAGATGCTCGCACTACAAGCAAGGATTTCGTAATTTTTTACATTAGGCTTTAAATGCCGAACAGTTTGTTTTCTGTTGCCTGTTCCCTAATCTCAACCGTTAACTTTCTACTTATGACAACCAATCCTTATGCTTGGTTAGAAGACTCTCTTTCTACTATCCACAAAGCTAACTGGTATCGTTCAGTGCAAACGCTGCACAATCGCCCCGGTGCGGTGGTAAAACTGGAAGGGCAAGAAGTCATTAATTTTGCTAGTAATGATTATTTAGGATTGGCGGGAGATGAACGTTTAATTCAAGCCGCGATTATAGCAACTCAGCACTATGGTACAGGTAGCACTGGTTCTCGGTTACTTAGTGGACATCGGGAATTGCATCGAGAATTGGAAAGTGCGATCGCATCCCTGAAACAAACCGAAGATGCATTGGTGTTTAGTTCGGGTTATCTGGCGAATTTAGGTGCGATCGCGGCTTTAGTCGGGAAGCGAGATCTGATTCTGGCAGATCAATATAATCACTCTAGTCTCAAGAATGGGGCAATTTTAAGTGGTGCAACGGTAATCAACTATAGCCATAGGAATATGGAAGACTTAAAGCGTCAACTGGTTCACCATCGCCCCAATCACCGTCGTTGTCTTATCACCACCGATAGCGTTTTTAGTATGGATGGGGATTTATGTCCGTTGCCAGACATTCTATTACTCGCTGATCAATTTAGCAGCATGGTATTAGTAGATGAAGCCCACGCCACGGGTGTTTTAGGCGTTACAGGTGCAGGCGGTGTAGAACATTTTGGCTGTACAGAACACCCCTTAATTCAAATGGGAACATTGAGTAAAGCATTGGGGAGTTTGGGGGGATATATTGCGGGTTCAGCGACTCTAATTGATTTCTTGAGAAATCGCGCCCCTAGCTGGATTTATACCACCGGATTATCTCCGGCTGATACGGCGGCGGCATTAACGGCGATTGAAATTGTCCAAACAGAACCGCAACGTCGCGATCGACTGTGGCAGAATGTAGAAATGCTCAAGTCTTTGATTCAGCAAAAGTTACCGGAGCTGAATCTATTGCCCTCTGAATCTCCGATTCTGTGCCTTCAATTTCCCAATGTTAAAGATGTTTTGAACATGGCACAACGGCTAAAAACGGTAGGTATTTTTGCCCCAGCGATTCGTCCTCCCACGGTTCCCACCAGTCGGATTCGCATTTCGGTTATGGCAACTCATGAAGCGACTCACTTTCAGTTATTAGTACAATCACTGCTGCGGGGATTGGCTTAATGATATAACATTTTACGGTAAGTCTAGAACCCTGATTCGGGGCGGGTTTAGTTACATCTGGGTGTAACCCAAAAGGTGGTCGTGAAACCCGCCCCTACAGAATTTTATCCATTGTTAATTTGTGAATGTATTACCCTCAATGCTTAGTGTTATATTATTCATACTCAGCATTTTCTGGTTCAAATTTAACCTTGTTATACGCATCAGTTAAAGAAATTTCAAAATCGAGTGAGGAGAACGAGATCGCCTCATCTGATTCGTCATATTCGCGTAATGACCATTGTTTAGTGTCTGTCTTAGAAAAATGTTCGACATATCGTTTAGTTTGATCCAGGGGTAAAGGTGCGTTACGCTACGCTAACGCACCCTACGAGTCTTTACCTCCTTAACGGTTAAATAATGACAAATGACAAATGACGTAGCTTGCTTCTCGCTTGCGCGAGTATGACATAGGACAAATGACTCAGAAGTCGATGAGAAGTCGATAAGAACTCGAACAACTCCATCACGAACTCAAATCACCACCGGATTTAATAGAAATTAGCAAGAGAAAACCCTTGCAATTAACTGAGTTCACGAGGACATTCATGTGTTATCCCAAGTTTTGGCACAGGCGACGACTCAATCAACCTTTCGGATTACTCCCCCTATATTTTGGCTGATTACAGGTGTTCTACTTTGCCTAGTTGAATTCTTTATCCCCAAATCTTGGGCGAAGCGATTCCGGTTTATTGCCCTAATGATGGGTGTAGGTGCGCTACTTGTCTCATTTATTGTATGGCAGGGCGCGATCGCACTGGGGTTTGAGTGGCAATTCCTGATGTATGACGGCTTTAGTTTGCAGGTGATGTATTGGATGGGATTATCCTTTGCATTTGCCATCTGGTTGCGCCCGATATTGATTCGGCGTCCTAAATATACTATCCCAGAGGCAACTCAAGCCCAGGTGTTAACCGAGATCTTACCGGGAGAAACGGGACGAGTCATGTATGAGGGTTCCTCTTGGCAAGCCTGTTGTGCCGATCCGCATCTTGCGATCGCACCTAACCAAACGGTTTATGTGTTGCGGCGAGAGGATAATACCTTGATTGTCATGCCATGAGTTAATCCTTCCTCGTTTGTCCTTTATAGAAGGTAAGCGTATGCTAAATTATCGCGCGATCGCTATATTGAATCCTCATCCATCCTGGTTCTGGTTTTTTAGCGGTATTGTTCTTTGTCTGCTGGAGTTGTTTCTGCCGAAAGTATTAATTCCTAAATTCCGGCTTGTGCCGCTGTCCATGGGACTTGTTGCGCTAATATTAGGCTTAAAACTGTTTAGATTACACTATGTTTTGGCGTTTAAATGGCAAGTCGCTTACTGGATGTTACTATCTACTTCCTCGGTTATCTGGATACGTCCAATGCTGCTGAAGCGGAAAAAATTTAAAGTTCCAGAAGCAACGGAAGCCAAAACATTAACGGAAATTTCACCAGGAGAAACCGGACGAGTTCTCTATGAAGGTAGTTCTTGGGCAGGGCGTTGTCAAGAACGGCACATGAGTATTCCTGCCAATCAAACCGTTTATGTTATCGGACAAGAAGATAACACATTAATTGTTTTGCCGGAACATTTATTTCGAGCATAATGGGTTCTTTCTCCGCAATATTCGCAAACCATCAAGCCAGTAACATTTAATGGCTAATCGATTCACATTCAATCAAATTGTCTTTCAACAGGAGAATTAAAATGTATCAGTGGTTATTTATGGCATTTATCGCATTAACCGGGACAACTTTAGCCGGGAGCGTCAAAATCATTAAGCAGGGAGAAGAGGCGTTAGTTGAAACCCTGGGTCGATATGATGGTAAAAAACTGGAACCCGGTTTAAACTTTGTCATTCCTTTTCTCGATCAGATTGCCTGTCAGCAAACGATTCGGGAACAAGTGTTAGAGATTCCACCGCAAAATTGCATTACCCGTGATAATGTTTCGATTAGTGTGGATGCTGTGGTATATTGGCGGGTCATTAATTTAGAAAAATCCTATTACAAAGTTCAGAATCTGAAAGCCGCCATGGTGAATTTAGTTTTAACTCAAATTCGCTCAGAAATGGGGAAACTTGAACTGAACCAAACCTTTACCGCCCGCACTGAAGTGAATGAGATGCTATTGCGGGAATTAGATATTGCCACAGCACCGTGGGGAGTCAAGGTAACACGGGTAGAATTGCGGGATATTGTGCCATCTAAAACCGTGCAAGGGGCAATGGAATTACAGATGTCAGCCGAACGGAAAAAACAGGCGGCAATTCTCACATCAGAAGGAGAACGAGAAGCAGTGGTTAATAGTGCCAGAGGGGAAGCTGAGGCACAAATCATTGAGGCAGAAGCGCGTCAACGAGCCGCTATTTTAGAGGCGGAAGCGCAACAAAAGCAGCAAGTTCTCAAGGCGCAAGGGACAGCCGCCGCGATGGATATTCTTGGCAAAAAGTTAAACGCC
Source organism: Coleofasciculus sp. F4-SAH-05 (assembly GCF_040222985.1). Classification (NCBI taxonomy): domain Bacteria; kingdom Bacillati; phylum Cyanobacteriota; class Cyanophyceae; order Coleofasciculales; family Coleofasciculaceae; genus Coleofasciculus; species Coleofasciculus sp. F4-SAH-05. The sequence continues at coordinate 38,748 of NZ_JAVKBY010000255.1, read as the reverse complement.
TATCCCTCATCAGCCCAAGCACTACAGTTTTTATTGGCACAAAACTATTTGGATATGGGGATAAAAATTGGTAGTAGTAACAGCAGCAAGATCATGTTTATGGACCCGCGCACGATTCCAGCGACGTTAGATGGGATTGGTTCGATAATAACAGAGGAGAGTAATGGAGAGTTAAGTAAGTTGGCTTAGAATTAATTTCATCGGGTGCGTTACGCTTCGCTAACGCACCTAAAATGCTGATTTGTTGTCGTCCTCACCAGAAACCGGGGTTCTAGGAATCTGATCTGCGTAAAGTACGGAGTTTAGTCAGTTTTGAATGTATGCGATCGCGTATTTCTGGATGTAGAAACCTACTCCAATTTTCTGTTTTTTGCGTGTCGTTTGTGTCGGCTAATCTATTGAAAACAATAAACGCAGTCTGATTGAATAAGTAACTCAGAAAAGCCCAGATGGTGTTCGACTTACACCAATTTTACATTGTACAGTTTGAAGCGATTATCATTTGTGATGATCATATAATCTTCGGCTTTCGCTTGAGCGATAATCAAGCGGTCAAAAGGATCTTGATGATGAAAGGGCAAATGCTGCAATATTTCGTAATGACTAAACTTAGCGTCTAAAATTTGAAACTGATTATTTATTAGAAAAATTTTCAACTCAGACAATGAAATCGACAAAGACAACTTGCCAATACTAATCTTAATGGTCATTTCCCACAAACTCGCTTGACTGACATAAATGGAATTAGCAGGATTACCGATTAAGTCTTGTGCCTGCTTAGAAAGGTTAGTGTTCCCTTCAACAAACCAAATTAAGATATGAGTATCAATTAAATAGTTCATGGTAGCATATAGTCTTCAAAACCCGGAGGTGTTGCATCAAAATCATCTGCCACATAACTAAAAATACCTTTGCCACAACCAAATTGGCGAGGCTTAGTAGGGACTATATTTTCCGCTGAATTTTCTTTGATAGTCTGGATCTCATTTAAAAGTTGAACATCTTGCAATAATAAAATCCACTGAATTAGTTCTAGTTTGAGAGATTCTATCTTCATGGTTTTTACAGATATAAGTTTTTTGAATTAAACTACGCGCTAGTAAGATGAGGCACTAGCACATCTAAATTTATTTATAATGCGAGGGTTTTGAAAGGGAATAGTGGATATAGCGGTAAATATATTGATATCGATATCAGGAGTTTCCAAGAATATACTTTTCGACTTGCAAACTCGCCTGATCAATTGCGTTGATAATTGCATCAATATCATTTTTTTGCTGCTCTAATGGTGCAATTTGTCTAACTAATGCACTACGCTCAGCATCACGATTAGCGGTTTGAACCGTCCGTATCCGTAGGGTTTTTCACGGGTGCTATAAAAATAGACTGGCATACTGGCAATTGGTATTTTTGTACTATTTTAGTCTAAGATGAATGGCACTGACTGGTATGCTGGTGGGCAATGCCCACCCTACGATATATCAAAGTTTCGTCGCTCCAAAAATGCTTATTGAGCGTGCCATTGAGTCTAAGAGCCTGTAATTGTGCGATCGCCCTCGCGTGCAAGTTACCAGAGCGTTGTATTGTGCGCCTTCTCAGTTACTAGGGGAACTCCGCCGATGAGTTATTACACACTCTTTAAAGGGTGGCTACCTCTAAGCCAACCTATCGGGTTCTTCGCACTCCCCGTTCTCTCTCCGCCCACTGTTAATAGAACAGCGTTACTCTTCCTCTCGTACTAAGTATGTAGGCTCTGAGACGTCAGGGCACGCAAGGCGCGATCGCAATCCGGTTCATAAGTAATAATTTATACCTTATACGTCAATTCTAGGGGGAGGTTTAGCCACAATTGTAGGGGCGGGTTTAGGGACAATCGTAGGGGCGGGTTTAGGGACTCAATTCAGATATTCACCAATAACGGAACAACAAAACCCGCCCTCCTCACCACTAACGGAACAACAAAACCCGCCCTCCTCACCACTAACGGAACAACAAAACCCGCCCTCCTCACTGAAAAACAAAACTAGCCCTGATTCATAAATTATCAACTGGAAAATCTGATGCTAGGATTAATTAATCTGTTTGTAGTAAGCGCTTCAGCGCTTCTTCTGGCACGAAGCGTGCCTACTACGAACGAACTCCCGAAAACTATGTCCTCGCCACGCTCTCTGAGAATTGAACTCACTGTTTCTGCCTCCAATCCCAAGTTACTCGAAGGTTTAGAAACCTGGTTGCGCTTGGGTTTAATCAGTGATGCCCAAGTTAAACAATTCGGTCGAATCTATTTATCTTGTCGCCTCCCTCAACCAGCAATTGCGCCGCTTCCCTCTCGCCCCCAATCCCGGAAGGTGGAAACCAAGGTAGAGGAACCCGTTCCTATTCCTACTGTGTCGCCCCTATCCCGCATCTGGCAGTCATGGCAAGAGGAACTGAGTGTACGCTGGCTGCTGTTTCTGGGTGTCTTTCTGGTTGTTGTCTCCTCCGGTGTCCTCGCCGCGACTCAATGGCAGAATTTTCCGCCAGCGGGACAGTATGGTGTGTTATGGACATATACCATTGTCTTTTGGGGAATTAGCCTGTGGGCGGGAAAACGTTCTAATTTAAAATTAACCTCTCAAACCTTACAACTGATTGCCTTACTTTTAGTCCCAGTGAATTTTTGGGCAATGGATGGTTTTGGGTTAGGGCGTCATCCCTGGGAATGGATAGTTGTTGGTATTGCGGCGTTAAGTTTAACGGGAATTACGGTTATCAATCCGTCTATCCAAACCAACTCATTCCGGCTTACCTCCCACGCTTCTCTAGTTTTATGGTTAAGTTATCTACACTGGGGTTGGAATTGGTCACAGGTTCCATTAGTCGCTGTTTATTTAGGCGTCATCGGAACTGCGATGTTTCTCCCCTCTGCCGCTTCAACCCCTCGCGCTTCTCCATCTGTGCCGAATAATGCACCCACGGGTAGTTTAGTGGTCATTTATGCCCTCACGGTGTTATTAGGACGGGCAATTTTCGTGATCAATGTGCCAATTACCCAACTCGGTTTGGCGATGGGAATCTGTGGTTGGTTGTTGGCGCGACAGGGAAAGCCTTCAGCCGACGCGCGTGAGTCTGTTTCCTCCTTTAGCACAAAAGTCTGGGATGGAATTGGCGGGGGATTACTGTTGATCGGTTGGTTGGTTTCGGTAGGAGAAGAAATTCCTTGGCAAGCCACGGCGGTTAGTGGGTTGGCGATTGGGTTTTTCGCCCAGCGCTTACAGTATTTTCGGCGGCGTCTGGATTTAGCTGCCATTTTTTTGATTGGCTTGCAAACGCTGTTTTTACTATGGCGATTAATCCCTGCGGCGGTACAAGAACAGGTAATCAGTTTCCTCTCTCAACAGTTTGGTTCAAACGTGGAAGCTTGGTGGGGTATCGCCCTATTTCCCTACATTATTCTGTGGGTGGGTTTGACCGATTGGCTATATCGGAAGTCGAACCCTAAATTAGCCCGGTTTGGGGAAGGACTTACATTAGGATTAGGTGTGATGTTAACGGTAATCAGTACCCTAAATCCGACGACGCGATCGCTCAATCTGTTACTCTCCACTGTCACCCTTGCTATTGTTACTCATCGCCGCCCTCCGCTGCGGGTGCCTCTGGTTTATCTCACCCACATTACTGGATTATTAACCCTCTGTTCGTTTATCGATGGATGGTTTCCAACTCTCAGCGAACCCCTCTGGGCAAGTTTATTGTTAGCGTTAATGGTGGCAGAATGGAGTCTGAGCATAAGGCAGGAACCTTTCAGAAGGCAGGAGGCAGTGGTTCGACAGGCTCACCAACCGGGCAGGAGGCAGGAGGTTTCCAGAAGGCAGGAAGGGCAAACGGTAGCAGCAAATCCTCCGTTTTCTGTCCCCAAACAGAGTTGGTATCTAAGTTGTTGGCACATTGGTTTTGTCCTCGCTGGCATCAGTTATGTGTTACTGGCTGGGGAAAGTGTTACCTATTTGATTCCCTTTCCCACGCACCCTTCGACTTCGCTCAGGGTTAACCCTTGGGGACTTTTATGGTTACTCACCCCATTAACCTTAACTGGAGTTGCCAGTCTTACTCAGCGATCGCGGCGCATTCAGGCAGTTTCGTGGAGTGCGATCGCGTTATTTCTAGTACAAGGGCTAACCCTAGCCTCACCGCAGAGTCGGCTGATTGGCTTAGGGGTAGCCACAGTGGTAATGTTCCTGAATAGTCGCTATTTGCGCCAAACGGTAACCGCCGTCATTACGATTGGTTTTGCCCTCAGCTTTTTTGCTGCATGGCTGTGGCAAGGAATTCCCGGATTACCCGCCCTATCTGTCGCCGATTGGTATTTGGTTGGTGCGATCGCAAGTTTCGGATTGTGGCTGCTACGGGCTAGCTTAATTCCCCAATCTGGCGATTTAGCCGCCTTGTACGCCCAAGCCTCAGATAGATGGGCAATTGCCCTGTCTTCTACAGAATTAGGATTCCTAACGCTGCACAGTACCCAGAGTTACGTCGAACTCATTTCATCCAGTTGGCATTACCTAGCCGCATCAGTGTTAATGAGCGGTGCGATTTGGTTTCGCTGTTGGCGATCATTTACACAGTTTGGTGTCTATGGCATCAGTTGGGCAATCGAATTAGCGATCGCGGATACGATTCTGTTACGAAATGGTTCATCCTTAACCTTAGCCACCGCCAACATTATCCTGGCACTTGTGATACTATTCCTCACCGATTGGTGGTTTGCCAGTTTAGAGGGGGATACAGAGGAACCTGTAGAGACGCGCCATGGCGCGTCTGGCGCATCTAGGGATGCACTGGAGATTTTACCCTTAATTTATGCCCTAATTGGCGTTAGTTTACGTTGGACGTATTTCACCCCTTATACCGGGTTACTCACCCTCGGTGCAGCATTAACCGGTATAGGCGTAGGGCGTCGCCGTCTTCCCTGGAAAGGGATCACCTATCTTTCCCTAGCAGGTATTTCCATTGCTTGGTATGAATTGGTAATTTACCAGATGATGCAAGCCGATGGCGGAAATCCGGCAGATGGCTTTACTATTCTAGGAGGTGTAGCGGCTGCGATCGCGGTTATTTATCGAGTGTTGGCTTGGTTTTGGCAATCGCGCGATCGTTCCACCCTTCTCAACCTCAGTATCACTGAAATTAAAATCACCGCCCACATTCATTGGGCAATTGCCAGTTTGCTGATGGTGTTAACGGCGGGAATGTCTGTGGGAACAACACCAAATCTGAGAACCATCGGACTTGCCATCAGTTGGATACTGGCTATTTATGCGTTATTACAGGGGCGTATAAGACAAAAACGCCAGTTATCTCCCTCATCTCCCCCATCTCCCAGACGCGCCATGGCACGTCTCTACATGGCTGCTAACCTCTGGATATACGCCGGATTAACCGAAGTCGCCGCCACAGGTGTTTATGCGCGTTTGACATGGACACAGTTGAGTATATTTGACCCTTGGAGAGGGGTAATGGCTTGTTTATTCGCGATCGCGCTTTTTCAACTGCCTTGGCGACGATGGGGATGGAATGATAAACCTTGGCAACATTACGCCATTATCTCTCCTTTACTAACGGTTTGCCTCAATTATCAAACCCTATCTTCCATCAATTTACTAGCCGTTGCCGGATTTTATACCTGGGTTGCCAACCGCCAGTCTAATTTACGCTGGACATATTTGAGTCTATTTTTTGTTGATTGGGCAATCTGGCGGGTTTTGGTTAATCAACAGATCACTGAACCGTTGTGGTATGCCGCCCTCATTGGCGGATCTTGCCTCTACATTGCCCAAATTGATCCAGTATTAAGACTTCCCCGACAACGACAAACTCGTCATTATCTCCGCTTACTGGGTAGTAGCATCATTTGTTTAACCGCGTTCTTTTTCCATCAAGAGACGGGACTGATTCCGGGAATCATTAGCCTAATTGCCATATTTACTGGATTAGGACTGCGAATTCGAGCATTTTTAATGGTTGGCACTGCAACATTTGTGCTAACGGTATTTTACCAGTTAGTTGTGTTAAGTTTTCGCTATCCCTTTTCCAAATGGGTCATTAGCTTAATCGCTGGCATCATTTTTATTAGCATTGCCGCTAACTTTGAACAGCGACGGGAGCAAATTCTGGGAATTTTCCAAAACTGGGCGAACCAGTGGCGAGAATGGGAATAAGGATTTCGTCATTTGTCATTTGTCATTTGTCATATTCGTGAAGCACTAAGCCAGCTAGGTCATTGGCTTTATTCAGTGAGTATTCAACCAGACATAATATGAAATGCTGACCACTCAGCCAGGTGGGAACCTCAAGGTTTTATGGAACCTACAACCAACGCCCTGGATTTAATCGAGGGTTAACCTTTATGGTTTGAGAGTTAACTATCTAACCTTTAACGATTGAAGTTTAAGCGTTAAGCGTTGAGCGTTAAGCTTTGAGGTAAATAGTGGATGGAGTTGGGTGCTAATCCAACAACTCATTGCTTGACTAGCAACAGCTCTACGCATTTGAGCTCTCCATCCTAAAATCCATAAATTTAGAGATTTTCGAGTGACCAGCAATTCTATTTTAGTCGGGAATCTCAATCATTGTCCGAGCATTGCTAATTGACAGTACTCGGTCAACCGTTGATTTAAACTCTTCGACAAACGCTTGTCGTCTCTCAATCTCTTCTGCCAGATTAGTGGGATCGAGCAGTTCGACACCTTCTCGTTCTAAGAAACTATCCGCCAGAGATTGATATTTTTCAGATGCCGCATTTTTACCCAACACCTCCTTCGCTAACTTATCGAGTCGATCTTTTACCCGTGTTTGAGCGGCTTTGTACTCATTCTGAGTGCGAGTATACGCCGACATCATCGTGTGAAAAACTGCCTCATAGTACATGATGAAATTCTTCATCTCGATGGCTTCAGCTACTGTCATTTCTTGACCCGCGACGGAAACCATGGTGGAGGCATTCGACAAAACAACGGCTCGTTTAATGGTGCGTCGTCTGTCAATTAAAGCATCAACTCGTTGTAAAGCTGCGCGTGCTTTAGAGGCATGGTCTTCTCTTGATTTATAGCCTGTTGGCACTTTGCCGACTTCCACAACAGCAATTAACGTATTATTATCTAAATTGCCTCGTGCCGAATCAATCCGTTTTTCCAACAGCGTCAACTCTGCCAAAGCATCAGTTACCGTCATCGTAGTCATTTCTACACCTCCTTTTCTATAAAAATTATGGATAAACAGGTGGCAAGATTAGCACGGGCAAAACGGCTTAATTCAACACCTGTATTCAAAATATATATTGGTTAAGGTGCGTTACGCTACGCTAACACACCCTACAGATAGGGTCTTTGCGTAAGTCCTAAGAGTCTGTCATTCTGAGTCCTGAGCGAAGCGAAGGAACTGAAGCGGAGTGAAGAATCTCACCAGATACTTCGCTCAGGACTCTGTGAACCATAACAAAAGCTCAGTTTGTGACCGCGAACAGTATATTTTCATAACCGCCAATAACCACTCCAGTACATTGACACTCCCCTTAGTTTGCCCCTAAAATAGCGTTCTAAGCGGAGGTCAGTTCACAACTTGAAGTTAATACTTGTAGCTCCCAGTTCACAACTGTTTGCAGCGTTTCAACAGTATTTCAGCTATTTACCCAACGTGGAAATTGTCAATGACTATTTCCAGTGGTTGTCGGAATTTGACTGTTTAGTCAGCCCTGCCAATTCATTTGGCCTGATGGATGGGGGTATGGATGCAGAAATTGTGCGGTTTTTTGGTCATTCTCTGATGACAAAAGTGCAGCAGCACATCCTGGAAGAATTCCTGGGTGAACAGCCTGTTGGCACCTCATTCATCGTGGAAACCGGTCATCCAAAACATCCTTTTTTAGCTCATACACCCACCATGCGAGTACCCATGTCTATTGCTGGCACGGATATCCCATACATAGCAATGTGGGCAATGCTTTTAGCCGTTCGACGACACAATCAAAATGCCACCCGAAAAATAGATAAAATTGCCTGTCCTGGGTTAGGCACAGGAATAGGGCGAATTCCCTATCACGAAGCGGCTAGACAGATGGCAGTTGCTTATGACAACTTTTTACATCCACCCAAGTTTCTCAATTGTATCGTTGCGGCTGAACGACAACTTCAGATTTGGGAAAGCGAACGTTCAAACTTTGCCTGATACCGAGTTGCGTTCTATCATGTCTAGGACGAGCGAAGCGAAGAATCTGGACAGATGCTTCGCTACTGTTCCTTCGCTTCGCTCAGGACTTCACTCAGCATGACAAATTCTACCTTAGACTGCAACTTGGTATGAGTCGCGAGTTGGTGTGTACTTTGGAGCAGGTGGCGAGAGTCGAACTCGCATCAGAAGGATACGACGCTTCTATGTTAGCCATTACACCACACCTGCATTTTGGTGGCGGGGGCAGGAGTTGCACCTGCTGATATCCAGGTTATGAGCCTAGCAAGCCACTCTTGCTTCATCCCCGCGTATCACCAATACCCCTGACTGGACTCGAACCTACAACCCCCGCGTTAACAGCGCGTCGCTCTACCATTGAGCTATAGGGCAATGCCAGTCCCCCAGGTCAGTATTGAACTGACGACCTCTTGCTTTTCAGGCAAGCGCTCTACCCAACTGAGCTACCAGGGGAAATGATTGATTGGCGCAGGGACTGAGATTTGAACTCAGATCATCGGTTTTGGAGACCGAGATGTTGCCGTTACACTATCCCTACATTCGATGGGTTGCCCCATGCTTCCTTAGCAGGGAAGTGCTTTCACCAATTCAGCCACCTCTCCAGATAGCCCCAAGGAGACTTGAACTCCTCTTTCTGCCTTGAGGGGGCAGCGTCCTAACCACTAGACGATGAGGCTGGAGCAGTAGGAGTAGCAGGAATTGAACCTGCGACTGGCACCTTATGAGGGTGCTGTTCTGCCGACTGAGCTATACTCCCAAAAATTGAGTGGGAGCAGCAGGACTTGTTCGCGAAGCGTTCTCGAAGAGTACCCGCAACCAGACGGTTAAAAGCCGCCTGCTCTGCCAGTTGAGCTACGCCCCCACATTAGTGAAAAAATGTGTTACATATTCAGTTTTCAAGGTTCGGCATGAGCGCTTGGAGTCAAGCTGTTTGGCTCTTTTACCTTCGCTCTTAAATATATACTACAAATATACTACAAAACTGTCAAGGGTTTGGGCGAAAGAATTTTTGGACTTGACTCAAAACCTTATAGAGAGGACAATACAAGCGCGATCGCACAACCCATGCCCCAACGAAAAAGCCCGGAACGATTCCGGGCAACTAACAGGGATTTTTTCTGGGTTATGCATCAATTGGGCAGAGGTTGTACGGGACAATCCTTTCCACAATACACTTCGACAAAACGAATCGTCGCCGTATCCTTATACTCCTTCGTCTGGTTAAACTCCTTTTGCGGTGAGGGATAGACCCCAGCCAAACTATCATCATTTGCAGCACCAAGCCGAAACGTTATGTCAGGAGACGGGTGTTGGGCAAACTTGACGTATTCCCGCGACTCATTAACAGTGTTATAGGTCAGAGTCGCCTCTCCGTAAACCTCTTCTGCTTGCTTGAGGGGGGTTCCAGATCCAACACCGTCAGCCGTTTGATAATTGGGATTGTCTGTAACTAGCGCCTCAATGATGTCGTCATCACTCATCGGTATTCCCGCCGGATACAAGATGTAGTATTGGGGTTTACCTTCTTGAACGATCGCGATCGCATCAAAATCGACCATAAAGGTTGACATCACCTGAAACTCAGCTTGATCTGCCAGCAATTCTTTCAGTTCAACCAGCGTCATCCCAACTTGTGCTACTCCAATCCCCTTTGTAGAGATCCGTTGGGTTTGAACCGATTGAGTTGATTCAGGAGGATCAACCGTGGGACTTTCGCCAGGTGAGGTGTCAGGGGATGATGGCTGCGCCGATGGTGCATCTTGAGAAGACACAGGAGATGTATCTGTCGGGTTTGGAGAGTTATTCTCGCAACTGACGAGTAGGCAAAAAATAAACGTGATTAGAGGGATTTTTAGTTGGCGCATGATTGACCCCGTTTTAACTCCAATGGCACGCTCCAGTCAGCATTGTGATCTTATGGGCTTTTGTGTTTCTCTAATATTTTCCCCACACCCCACACCCCATACCCCACACCCAGCCGACCTTTGACGCGAGCGTGTCACCCCCACAAGTCAATCAGCCTTCTTCCCTAATAATCGAACACCTATCCCCACAGCATTGAATACCAGCAAACCTAACACCGAACCCGGTTCGGGAACAGTAGCGGCTACAGCGCGATCGGCTTGAATTAAACCGAAACCACTGTCAAAGTCAAAACCAGGACTTTCCATATCCAGAGCAGTTGTTTCCAATATACGATAAATTTCACTTGGACTCGTATCCGGCGCAGCGTCCAACATTAAAGCCGCCACAGCTGCCGCATGGGGAGCAGCCGCCGACGTACCAAAGAAGTTGGGAAACCCATCACCTTCGGGATCTCTAGGATCTAAGAAAGGAGGTGGAAAAAAGGTTGTATTCGTTCCATCAGCCGCAATAATCTCTGGCTTCAAGCGAATCTCCGGATTTGCCAAGCGATTACCCGCCCTATCAAACAGAATCGGCGTGGGTCCTGCTGAGGAAAATGGCTCCAATAAAGCTGGATCAACACCAAATTCGGGTGTATCTTGATAAAACGCCGCGCCAACAGTTTCTGCTCCCCTAGCATTAGGATGTCCAAACACCGTTCCACTGGCAGTATCGTACTCGTTCAGCGTACCCTCGCCAAACAAGATATACTTCATCAATCCAGGATCTAAACCCTCTACCTTTGATATCGCTAAGTTAAACCCATCTGTCCCTAATGAGCCATCATTGAAAAACGAGAAAAATTCAACCGCATCATTCCCCACATTGGGATTAACACTGCTCGCCAATATATTCGTTCCTGACTCATCAAACAGGAAAATATCCAGATCATTAAGAGAACCCGCACCACCGCTCACCGAAAAGAAGGGTGAATCCCACTGGAACGAGATGCCAAATCCGCTATTTTCAGGAATTGTCAAACTTTGGAAAATATCAACGCCTGCACCTGAATCAAAATCATGAAATTCACCGCCGACTAACTCCTCAAACAGATTACTGCCATTAAACGCACTTTCGTAAGACTGTCGAGCATCGTTACCCGCCGCCGAGAAATAGGAAACACCCTGAGCAACGACAGTATCAATGGCTTGAGCAATGACTCCATCCTGGAACATTGGCTCCGTGGGGTAAAAGATGTCATCGACAATAATATCCACACCTGCATCAGCGAGTGCCAAAATCCCTTGGGCAAAATCGGTTTCATTAAAAGCCGCCGTGTGAAACGCCAAATCTGCGCCTGGAGCCACATCATGGATCAGTTGCATCATGGCACGACCTTCATCGATACCAAAGATATCGTCACCTAAACTCCCGTCATTGGGTAGATCTTTGAGCACCTGAATACCCGATGGCAAATCTCCATTCGCCACATCCTCTGCGGCTGTACCAGAAAAATTAAAGCTATCCGATAAAACTCCAATCGTCACCCCGGTTCCATCTACACCAAACTGCTCACGCGCTATATCTGCACGTAAGGCGACATTAGCCTGACTGGTTGTTTTGCCGACATTGGTTATCGGTTTATAGGCGGGTTTAGCAAATTTCAAGCTTTCTAATTGTGCTACAGACGCGAGAGCATCAATCGGCAGCATCCCTGACACAAAGGAGCCAAATATCGAAGCATTTTGCAATCCTAATCCTTGTAAATCAGACAAGAGAGAATTGACGTCACTCGCGGCAACAGCATCAATGACTACGTTATTATTGTAGGTCTGCAATGAAAATGAGGCATTCTGCCCAGAATAATTGCCTCCATTAACAGCCATTGGCGCTAAATCAAACATTAGCTTACTCAGGGAGCCTTGTTTAATGGCGCTTGTTTCAATAGCGTTTCCTCCACTATTGAATGTGATTGCCTCGGCTCTATTGGGTAAATAGCTAATTGTTGCCGTGGCAATGATTGTAACTGATGCAGCGGTTTGAGCGAGACGTTTCATTTTTTCGTCCTGCCAATGAAATTATTATTTATCTATTTCTAGAATAAATCGTTTTAAAGTCAATATGTTATACATCTCTGTTACTTCATCAAAAATTCATTTTTTTACATCAATATAAATCCTTATTTACATGAAAATTTTGTAAAGGAAAAGGAGGTGCATGATGGCAGATTTTTCATTAAATTGTTATAATGTGTTAGTTATTTAAAAATTCCAGAGAAAACGTTACTGGTTGTTACTATGCCTCTCAGCAAGAGGAGGCGATTGAAATCGCGGCTACACAAACAAAGTCCGCCTGCGCGGACTAGGTTATAACGGGGGTAGCTAACCCGGATTTGGTATTAGGGTAACGCCAATACAATTTGGCTTAACCTTGAATGGGGCAAGATGTGAGTTAAAAGCTAAAGGTGGTGCGGATAGCCCCGATTACAATGTCCTCATTATCATTATCATGGTCAGGTGCAGTGAGCCAGATGATTCCCGGTGTAATGGCAATGTTATCGGTTAGCTGATACTGATAAAATGCCTCAATGTGCAGCGACGTATCATCATCCTCGGTACTGAATCCTGGAATATTAACGCTAGAATCAGTAACTTTCGGTTCCATCCCCACCAAAATTCCAGCGACACTCCCTTCTTTGCCTAAATCCGGGAAAGCTAAGCTAACCGCCCAATTCCAAATATCTAAGTCACCGCGATCAATTTGTCCATCCAGCGTCGAAAGGGTTGTGGTTTGGGTATAGCCTAGCCAACCGCCAAGGGCGAAGCGATCGCTTAATCGCCATGATAGTTCTACACCATAAGAATTGCTAGATGTGGGGACAGCATTACCGATCGCGTCTTCGGTAAAACTGCGAAAATTGGAGCGTCGGCTGCCAGTATCGGTGTCTTGATTGTAGGAATGGATATAGGTTAATCCAATATTCAGTCTATCGCTGGGCTTAAACAGGATCTGGGCAAGCGCCCCATAAGGACCATTGAATATGCCAGTATCATCTCCGGGATCAGCCGCCTCACTCGCTAAATAGCCGGCACTGAGTTCTAGCTTGTCACCGAATGCATGATTAATCCCGATACCTGCACCATCCAGATAATAATAGATGGAATGCCTTGTCCCAAAGCGAGACAGCGCCCCACTACCCCCATCACCATCCAGGAAGGGATTAACGGTACTGGCAAAGTCATCAGACGCACCCGCATTGGCATCAATGACAACACGGGTATTTTCACCGAGGGGAAAATCGTAGAGTAAAGCGTCTATCACAACATCACTATCCGTTGCTCCGGCAAAGAAAAGATCCCCTTCCGGTGTAATCGTCTGTTCTGTCAGAGAACCTAAACCTTCAGCTTGCAGTCGGGTTCTGAGTACATCTTCCCCGGTGAAACTGGTATTTAATTCTAGGCGGGTGCGATGACCAAAAATGGTTATATTATCGATATCATCTCCATTGGCATCCTCTCCCGCAGCCACGCCCGCTAAACCAAAGACGACTTCGCCGGATAGTTGGGTGGTTGTGGAAAACTGATTATCCTCTAAGAAGGCGACTCGTCCTTCTAAATTATCTACCCGCGCTCCCAGGGTGGCGAGTTCGGCTTCAAATTCCTGAATTAATCGTCGCAAGGTTTCTAAGTCACTTCCATCAACACCATTATTCCCTGCGATTAAGCGTTCGATTTGCTGCAAACAGGCATTTAACCCAGCGGCAAATTCATAACGAGTCATGGCACGGTTTCCTCGATAGGTGCCATCGGGATATCCTGCAATACAACCATAGCGTTCAACGAGCGATCGCAAGGCTTCATACGCCCAGTCTCCAGGCGATACATCCCGTAACTGAGAGACATTGGTTACTTGATCTAAAGCGTTTGTCTCGTTGCTGTAGTGGTTCAGTTGCTCCCAAATCTCATCGCTGGAATCGTCACTAAGATTAAGATGAGGACGTTGAGCGATCGGGGTTAGGGGCACAATGGTTTCATGGTTGGGATTGGCTGGAATGGCAAGGGGGGCGGTTGTTTGAAGCGAATCGACTTCAGTTGCGATCGCACCAACCCCCACACCAAGTATTGCTGCCAATATTGTCGGGCTAACTACTCCATAGTTCCACAGTAGACTGGATTGTTTCATGTCCTCACACCTATGACCTAATAGTTGGGAATTGATTTTCCCTGGACTTAATCAAAATAATGATTTTCATTATCAAAACAAAGCGGTATTCCGTCAATCCCCGTACCGGGGACATGACCAGTTTCTTGGCAACAAAAGGGGCTACCCTTGCTGTACCGCCTCAAAGCAGACCGCATGAAGGGTAAGCTGGCAGTCAAGCCGTTCAACATTTTCATCCCTGGCTTGTTGTTGACTAATCTTTAAAATTGACGAATCTTTGAACTCAATCGTTTGATGACACTGGAGACAGACAAGATGATGATGGTGTTTTAAACCCGAATAATTTAACTCATAATGCTTATGTCCTTCTGCTAGTTCCAGTTCTCGCAGCACACCAATGCGAACCATTAACTTAACGGTTCTGTAGACGGTGGACAGGCTGACATTTTTTCCTTGATCCTCTAACCAATCATGCAATTCTTCGACACTAAGATGCTCACCTGGGGGTAGTTCCTGAAACACTTGCAGAATCGTCTCTCTTTGAGGAGTCATTCGCAAATTTCTCCGGTTGAGGGCTAATTTGAGTGAGTTTGCCGTTAAGACTTCACGCATTCGTCATTCGTCATTTGTCATTTGTCATTTGTAAGACTGTAGGGTGGGCATTGCCCACCAGCCGTCCGTGATTACTTAAGAGGGTGACGCCGTAGTTTCGCTTTCGCTAGTCGTTGCGGGTGAACCGTTAGCCTCTGGCGTTGAGGGATTGGGTGTTTGTGGGTTGCCACAGCTTGTCAGGGCAATTAGAGTCGCGGCTGCACCCGTGAGGGATAAAAAACGAACCGATGACATTGTTAAGAATTTTTAGCAATAACTGAGTGAACGGTTCTTAGTCTACAGCTATTGACAGTATTTTGCAATAACTGAGGAAAAAAGAAATATGGCTCACAGGGGAATCACATCAAACTTGCCCATGCAGCCATTTTCCGCGATCGCATCTTGGTGAGGATGGAACATATACTCACCGGGGTAGGGGTAGGAAAATTCCAAAATATGCCGTTCCGCCGTTCCCAGGGTAATTACATCCGTTTCCAGGGTAGGGGTGAGAGTGCGCCCGGTGGGATAAACCTGGAACAGATTGGCATGAATATGAAACGTCGCCGCCGGATCAAACTCAATCATATTCAGCAGATACAGACGCACGAGTTGGTTTTGATAGATCGGGATGGGATGGTCTAAGTAGTAGTCAGGGATACCATTAAAGGCGTAGAGTTCATTCTGATTATCATTATTGATATCATATCCACCCATCACCAGAACCATCTCATCAGCGGGAGGGCGTTTTTGGGGAGGATCAATAATGAACATACCATAAAGTCCTTTGCTGATATGGCGGGTCACAGGGGCAATGTGGCAATGATAGAGGTGGACACCAGAGGGTTTAGCCTCAAATTCGTAAATCGTTTCCTGACCATGGCGTATCGGTTTCACCCCATCCATTTCCGACGGGTGAGTGCCATGAAAGTGCATACTGTGGGAATGTCCGCCTTGATTGTGGAAAATAACCCGAATGCGATCGCCCTCGGTGGCGCGTAAAGTGGGTCCGGGAACGCGATCGTTAAAGTTCCAGCTTACGAAGGAAACAGCACTATTGAGTTGTAGAGAAGAATTTTTAGCAACAATCTCAAATTCACGAATGGTGCGCCCATTTTCCTGTTTAATCGTGCCAGAGTCAAAGTCTCGCAACACAGACATGGGGTTAAACTGATCCGGTGTTGTCTCTGGCAGCTCAGGAATGCGTACTCTAGAGGTGGAACGTCGTATCCAGGTTTGTCCTGCGATCGCGGCACTCGTCACTCCAGCGCCGATTAATCCCCCCTTCAGTATCTGGCGGCGAGTCCATGGTTTCATGTTTGATCCTAGATGTGGATTTTTCATTAGCGACGGCTCGTGACAATCATTAATTGATAATAATTCTTTTCTAGCAACTTAATCAAGGGAATGTGTTTACCGTACTAAGTGGGTGGACATTAAAGATAAATGTGACTAAGCTATCTTTTCCTAATTCTATTGTGTCGCCCGGATTGAGAAGGTGTCGATTGGCGGGAGTGAGACGCATACCATTTAAGTATGTACCATTGGAACTGCCAACATCTTCGATAAAATAGTGGTTTCCCTCAAGGGAAATAGTGGCATGGTTTCGAGATACAATGTAGGAATTGGGGAAGTTGGACACATCAATCTCCGGTTGTATGCTGCCCTCAGCCTTACCAATGTTAATCACCGAACAGTTGGGCGGTAACTCCAGGGGGGTGTTGGTTTGAACGTGGAAGAGTTTTGCCTGTTGTCCCGGTTGTATTTGTGTATTTTTCATAACGTTTGCGTGGAGATAGGTTTCTGAAAGACGGAGAAGACGATGGGAACGTGCTACCGGATTTCTCAATAAAACAAGTTAGCTCCGATACTTATTATGTTCGATCAATCGGAAATTGAAACGGTTTATCCTCAAGTCGATTGTTAAGATATTCTAATTTATTATGCCAGTCCAACTCAGCCGCCAAGAACTCAAGTTCTTGGCTTATAGCTTAAGTCGGTTAAAACCGACTACAATTCTTGTCCAGAGGTAGGTTGGGTCGAGGAACGAGACCAACATAAGCTAGTACTCTGTTGGGCCCTTGCGAAGTCGAAACCCAACCTACTCACAGATCGCCATCTTAAAAGGTGTGTTTTAGCTTGGACGGATAGGTAACAAATATAGCTTGACCTATCCAATAGCCTTTCATCTGTTCAAACGTCAGGACTTGACGCCCATAAAGCGGATTCCCAATGGTTACCGTTTGCGCTTTGGCATCAACCGATAATAGGGCGATGGCATGGTTAAATATTACGCCATCTACCGGTTCTTTGACTGTCAGTACAGCCGGTTGACCTACAGTAATTAAATCATCAATTGTTAAACCCCTTTGATAGTTCGGCGCTAAACCCAGCTTTTCCATTGCCCGAATTGAACCTAATGAGTAAGTTCCTTTTCGCGTCGTATGGGTGAGTTTAACCACATCCCGTTCCGATAAATTTGGATCTAATCCCACCAATCGGGCTAGTGTAGCGATACTGGCTGGGGCGCAAGTGTGAGATGTGGTTTGGAGAACAACTCCTTCAATGACTAACGGTTCACTTGCCATCCCCGTAATGGGTAATGTGTAATACAGAATAATCACCAACGGTAGCATTATTCCCACGACGACTCCCACCAGCAGACGTAACCGTCGGCGAGAACGTTGTCCAGACAACTCAATTGATACAACTAGCCCTAACGTTAAGCATCCCAACGCCAGGATAATGGGCTTATGATAAGCACCGAGATATAAGCGAACAATTAAGGGTAGAAAGCGATAAATATTGAACTGTACACCGAGAATAATAACCGTTGCAGTTGTCGCGATCGCGAGAAATATGCGATTAATCTTGCGGCGGTAATTCTTTGGGTTGTTAGAGAGAGTGGCTTGGGCGGCTAAACGGTTTCCCACAATTGCACCGCTACTGAGAGGAATCAGGCAAAACAGGGTAATAAACAGGATGAGATAGTGCGATCGCATTGCCCAAAGGGTTAGGGAAACCCCTAGGATATAAGCCGCGAGGAAAAGTTGAGGCAATGTGATCTGCGGTTTAAGCGGAAGTTTGAGTAGACTGTTCATGGTTGTTTTGACAACAGCAGCTTTGATTGTTTTGAACCCAAAAATTGGAAGCGTTTCAACCTTTGGATTTCTTGCCCACTCTCTGTTACATTAGTACATAATGGTGCAAAATTTGAGTGGTTTACCTATAGGAATTAACCCTGATTCGTCAGGCTGAGAATCCCGACTTGTGGGGAATCTAACTTCCAACTCAAATAGGATGGCTATAGGGCGCGATCGCACTCACCAAAGAAAGCTGCTGTATGGGGTAGTAAATCGATGGCGAGTGGAGTCTACTTCGGTATATCTCCCACTGAGTTGGGGTTATGCAATTGTTGGGCTTTGGGATTGTTGACAAACACAGCATCACCTGTCCAATATCCGTTAATATGGTCAAAAGTTTTCACCTGACGCCCATAGAGAGGGTTGCCAATTGTTACAGTTTGTGATTCTGGATTGATAGATAATAGGACAACAGCATGTAAAAAGATGACGCCATCTACATCTTCATTGACACTGAGAACAGCCGGTTGATTCGTGGTAATTAAATCAGCTATAGTTAACTGACGTTGGTACTTTGGCGCGAGTCCTAACTGGCGCATTGCCCGAATTTCGGCTAAAGCCGTGGTTCCTAATCGACTCGTATGGGTGAGTTGAACCACATCTCGCTCTGATAAACTGGGGTCTAAGCCCACC
Organism: Coleofasciculus sp. F4-SAH-05; assembly: GCF_040222985.1. NCBI lineage: Bacteria > Bacillati > Cyanobacteriota > Cyanophyceae > Coleofasciculales > Coleofasciculaceae > Coleofasciculus > Coleofasciculus sp. F4-SAH-05. The sequence continues at coordinate 20,155 of NZ_JAVKBY010000255.1, read as the reverse complement.
CAACGAGCCAGAGTCGCAATGCTAGCCGGGGCGCAGGTATGAGAAGTGGTTTGTAGCACCACGCCCTCAACCACAAAAGGTTCGCCTAGCATCCCTGTGACGGGGAGTAAGTAATGGCTAAATATGGCTAATGGTAGTATCATTCCGATAACGGTAGCCATTAATAAAGGTAGAGGTTGAGAGATTCCTCGACCAAATCCCACGAAAAACACAACCAATCCTAAAGCAAAACATCCTAATCCGAGGATAAAAAGGTTTAGATATTCTGCAATATAAAGTAAAATAATTGTCGGAATCCAGTGGGGTAATGGCAGATTTGTGGCAAAAATGGCTAAATCTGTAACCTTGACACCTTGTAGCAGAATAAGTGAAGCCAAACTCGTCGCGATCGCACCCACCCCAAATAGAATAATATAAACCAGTCGCTGATGATGTTTCAGGGCTTTATCGATGGTATCCAAGGTAACTCCGCACATCACCCAACGATGGGCTAAATTTGCACCAATAATGGAGGCGATGACGCAAATCAAGGCGATAAAGACAGTGTAGGAATCTGATTGGATTGCCCAAATCGTGAGGGATATTGACATCCCATAAGCAGCGATAAATAGGTGAGATGGTTTGATATACTGTACAATTTTTATAGAACTGTTCATTGTCTTTTCTAGAACAGCAGCTTTGATTTTCTCAAGACTAATCGCACTCACCAAAGAAAGCTGCTGTATGGGATAGTAAATCCGTGGCGAGTGGAGGCTACTGCGATATATCTCTAGCCGATTTGGGGTTATGCAGGTTCGTAGTAAGGGCTTTAGCCTGAGATTCTGTTGGGTTGACGAAACCCAACCTACAACGATATGAGTTGTTCATTTATCAGTGGGGAGGGCGGGTTTTGTTGTTCATTTATCGGTGGGGAGGGCGGGTTTTGTTGTTCATTTGTCAGTGACAAGTTAAGTTAGTGGCTAAACCCGCCCCTACAATTATGGCTAAACCTGCCCCTACCATTGACCCTTCACTGCGTTCTAGGGCATACTTATGACTTTTCCATTGTAGTAGTTCAAAAGTATAGCCCCAGCTTCATCTAAGGTTTCGCCAAAAGTAATAATTCCTTCTTCATGTCCCGCCATTACCAGAATCTTTTTTGCCATCAGATTCTCTTGGTCAAATAATCGGAGAATTTCTCGTGCCATTTCCGGAGTGCCGTAGGGACAGTCTTGGGCGGTGGTGGGGACTTGGTTGATTAATTGCTGCCACAGGGGGAGATTGTGAACGTGAATAATTGCGTTAATTGTCGGATTTGCCGCATAGAGAGTGGCATGAGTTAACGCTTCCGATGAGGCTTGGATGGGTCCGGTGCAGGTTAAAGAATTCTGGTCTAAATCAAAATCGGTGACAATAGTATAGTGATGTTCTGTTAATCGGGGAAGACTGCCTGTTTTTGTGCCAGAGATGATAAACTCACCGGAGGGCGTATAACGAATACTGAGATTACCAAAACCAATCCCATTTTCATACATGCCGATTAGATGCAATTGATAGAGCTTATCGCGCCATTGATTAAGTTCGGCAATCTTTTTATAGGGGAGTGGTTTTGTCTCAATCCAATGGCATTGATACTTAACGTAACCTTCATCGATCATAGTCTTTTATTCCTATCGTTATTGGTAATGACGAGGGAACAGGGAACAGGGGAAGGGGAACAGGGAATAGGGAAGAGTGACAAAGGACAAAGACCGAATGACCAAACTGCGGTAGTCTAGTGTAGGTGACTCTTTATATTTGTTTGACGCGATCGCTCTATGTCCTCCACTGTTACCAGTCCTGCTCGCACGATTCGTATCGGTTCCCGCAAAAGCCAATTGGCTTTGGTGCAAACCTATTGGGTACAGGAACAACTAAAAAAACACTACCCGGATCGGGACTTTGAAGTCCAGACGATGAGTACCCACGGGGATAAAATCTTGGATGTGGCACTCTCCAAGATTGGTGATAAGGGACTCTTTACCAAGGAATTGGAAGTAGGGATGCTGAATCAGGAGATTGATTTAGCGGTGCATTCCCTCAAAGATTTGCCCACCGCGTTACCAGAAGGATTAGTCTTGGGGTGTGTGACGGAACGCGAAAACCCCGCTGACGCATTGGTGGTTCACGCTAAGCACCAAGGTAAGCAACTGGATACCCTTCCCGAAGGTGCGGTAATTGGCACCTCATCCCTGCGGCGTTTGGCACAATTGCGCTACCACTTCCCCCATTTCACGTTTAAAGATATTCGCGGAAATCTGAATACCCGACTCGGAAAACTGGATGCTGGGGAGTTTGACGCTTTGATTTTAGCCGCCGCTGGGTTAAAACGATTGGATATGAGCGATCGCATCCACCAAGTTATACCCTCGGAGATTTCCCTCCATGCCGTTGGACAAGGGGCGTTGGGCATAGAATGTCGGGGGGATGATCCAGAAATCTTGGATATACTCAAAGCCATTGAACATTCCCCAACCGCACAACGGTGTTATGCAGAACGGGCATTTTTACGAGAACTCGAAGGCGGTTGTCAAGTCCCCATTGGCGTAAATACAGAGATTAAAGGGAATAGCCTAATCCTTACAGGTATGGTTGCCCGTTTAGATGGAACAAGCTTAATTAAAGATACCGTGACCGGGGAGGCGACTGAGGCGGAAGCTTTAGGGGTGGAACTGGCTCAACTATTACGTCAGCAAGGGGCACAAGAGATATTAGACGAAATCTTCGCTCAAATTCAGCGGTAGGGTAGGGGCGCACCGACGTGCGCCCTTCCCCCAAAATTTAAATCTAAGCTTCGTGTTAATTCTCATGTAGGGGCGACCCGCTTGCACAAATCAACAACTGTGTCCATTTAAATTGATCGGGTCGCCCTTTACTTCAATTCTAATTTGCCTCTTAAATAACATTGGGCTGTCTGGTTGGTTACAATTAATATTAATACAGACAAGCATACCCTATTCGGTGAAATGCGCTCATCCGATCGCGATCGCACTCAAGCCTTTCTAGATAAGTGGTTGGGTTCTCAGGGGAATGAGAGAGCCAACTATCAAGCCTTTTTCCAAGATTTATGCACAGCATTAGGCGTGGCTAGTCCGCCGCCGAAAGGAAATGTCCCTGGTGATCCGTACTGTTTTGATAAAGAAATAAAGTTTTTCCACGCTGATCGTGATATTACCACTCGGTTTGCTGATTTCTACAAAGCGGAGCATTTTTTAATTGAAGCAAAGCAGGGTGGAACAACCGCCGGGAAGGGAACAGCGAAGCGGGGGACAGAAGCCTATCGCAAGGCGATGGAAAAGGCATTTTTCCAAGCGCGGTCTTATACGCCATTTTTGCCGTCAAAACCACCGTTTTTAATCACTTGTGATATTGGGTCTCACTTTGAGGTATGGACGGGGTTTAGTGGGGATTATGGCGGTTATGGAGCGAGAGAGCGAATCGAGTTAAGGGATTTGCTCAAATCGGATGTCTTTGACCGTTTTGTGACGATTTTTACTGATCCGCAGCAACTGAACCCAGAGAAATATCGAGCAAGAGTAACGCGGGAAGTGGCTGATGATTTGGCAAAGCTGGCGAAGGGATTAGAAGCTCAAAAGCATCCGCCTCAGGCGGTGTCTAATTTTCTGATGCGCTGCATCTTTACGATGTTTGCTGAAGATGTGGAGTTATTGAAAGGAGAGGTATTTACCCATGCGTTAAGGGAACGTTGGATTCCCAACCCCGCTACATTTAAACCGGAAATTGAAAACCTCTGGCAAATTATGAATACTGGGGGTCAGTTTGGGTTTGAGACGATTCTCAAATTTAATGGTAGTTTCTTTGAAAATGCCACAGCATTTGATTTGCCGAAAGACCAGTTAGAGGTATTACTACAAGCAGCGGAGAAAGATTGGAGTCAAGTTGAACCCGCCATTTTTGGCACATTATTAGAACGGGCATTAGATCCGAAAGAACGCAGTCGTTTAGGGGCGCATTATACACCTCGATCCTATGTGGAACGGTTAGCACGTCCGGTGGTTCTGGAACCGTTGCGACAGCGTTGGGAGTTGGATATTGAACCGGAACTCAAACGCATTTTAGAACTCAAAGAGGGACAAGACGAACCAACCGCCGCGCAGAAGAAGAAAGCCGCCGCAGAAATTCAGGCATTTCTCCAAGAATTGCGAACCATTCGCATCCTTGATCCCGCTTGTGGATCAGGGAATTTCCTCTATGTCACCCTGGATTTACTCAAAAGTTTAGAAGCGGAAGTGGTGCAACGATTTGAGGATGTGATTGGACGGGTACAGCTTGAACTTGAACAAGTGAATCCCTCTCAGTTTCTGGGTATTGAGATCAATCCCCGGGCGGCTGCGATCGCGGAACTGGTAATCTGGATTGGGTATCTACAATGGCACTTCAAGCGCTTTGGTACAGCCGCGCCGCCAGAACCGATTTTACAGAAGTTTGAGAATATTGAATATCGAGATGCGGTGTTGGCTTATGATGGCAAAGAACCGGATATTGACCCAGAAACAAAGCAGCCGCGTACTCGTTGGGGCGGGCGGATGATGAAGCATCCGGTTACAGGGGAAGATGTACCCGACCCAACGGATCAAATTCCAATTTATCGTTATATTAATCCTCGTCCGGCTGAGTGGCAAGCGGCAGATTATATTGTTTCTAATCCTCCGTTTATTGGCAATGCCAAAATGCGGGAAGTGTTGGGGGATGGCTATGCAGAAACGCTACGCAAGGTTTATACAGATGTACCAGATACAGTTGATTTTGTTATGTATTGGTGGCACAAGGCGGCTGAGTTAGTTCGGGTGGGTCAGGTGCAGCGATTTGGATTAATTACGACGAATAGTATTCGCCAGGTTCGTCAGCGAAAAGTCATTGATTTTCACGTTAAGCAAAAGAAATCTATTCGGCTTATCTTTGCGATTCCGGATCACCCTTGGGTGGATGGAGGGGCTGCGGTTAGAATTGCGATGACGGCGGCTGAGTTGGATGATCCGAAAAAGTCGGTTAAAACTGCCCAGTTGGGGGCTGTAGTGGTTGAGGATGAAGGGGAGACACCAGAAAAGTTAGCCGAACACGTTGAAGTAGAATTGCAAAATGTGGGACGGATTTTCAGTAACCTTCAGGCTGGTGTTGATGTTAGCAATGCAGTACCCCTGAAAAGTAATCAGAAGTTATGCTGTCCTGGTGTAAAGTTGCACGGCATGGGATTTTGTTTAACTGAAACAGAAACAAATAGTCTTGAGTCTGATATTATTTATCCTTATGTAAATGGACGTGATTTACTGCATACATCTAGAAAATTATTTGTGATTGATTTATTTGGGTTAACAGAAAAAGAAATATATAAAAAATATCCAAGAGCCTATCAATGGGTCTATGAGCGTGTCAAACCAGAGCGAGAACAAAATAATCGAGAATCTTACCGTGAATATTGGTGGATTTTCGGTGAACCTCGTGCTAGCTTCAGACCTGCATTAATTAACTTAACTAGGTATATTGCAACAGTAGAAACTGCCAAGCATCGTTCTTTTCTATTTTTAGATAATCAAGTAAAACCTGACAATAAAATCATTGTTATAGCTCTTGATAATGCTTACTACTTAGGTATTCTCTCTAGTAAAGTTCATGTGGCTTGGGCATTAGCTTGTGGAGCACAACTTGGTCCGACACCTGTATATCCCAAATTGAGTTGCTTCGACCCCTTCCCCTTCCCTAACCCCACCCCCGAACAAAAACAAAAAATCCGCGAACTTGGCGAAAAATTAGACGCCCATCGCAAGCAAGTCCAAGCCCAACATCCCGATATCACGATTACTGGAATGTATAACCTGCTAGAAAAACTCCGTGCAGGTCAACCCTTCACCGATAAAGACCGAGACTACAACAATAAAGCCTTAGTTTCCACCCTCAAACAAATCCACGATGAACTCGATATCGCCGTTTTAGATGCCTATGGATGGCATCATGATATTAGCGATGAAGAAATTTTAGAACGATTAGTCGCCCTCAACGCCGAACGCGCCGAAGAAGAACGTAACGGGTTAATTCGCTGGCTGCGTCCAGAATACCAAGCCCCCGATGAAGTGAGAACCCAACAGGTAATTCCTGGTGTCATAGAACCCGAAACCGAAACCGTTACCCCAGCCGTTCAAAAACCCTTACCCAAGAAACCCAAAGACCAACTCGCCGCCATTCGTGATTTATTACTTTCTAATAGTGGGGAATGGACAGTTGAACAAATCGCGGCTCAATTTAAAGGTGGACAACGCCAGAAAAAAGCCATTGCTGAAAACTTAGAACGCTTAGAATGGTTTGGCGTTTTAATTAGCCGTAAAGATGGCAATATCACGCGCTGGCAATTTGCTCAAACGTAGTTTATGGTCAACAAGATTAGGTCACGATATTATCGTGACCCTACCGAATAAATTATCCCTGGGATGTGGTAGGGGTACGGCACTGCCGTACCCTATTATCTGATACATTAGAAGACGTTCCGCAGCAAAGCTAAAATAATGGGATGGATTTTACTGTTAAATCGGGCGCACGTTATTAAATCGGGCGCACGTCAGTGCGCCCCTACAGTGTTTATCAGGATACATTCGCCTTCCAGCATTCTAGTTTCAGATTTCTGACTTGATTCATCACTCTGAAATCCCTATCTTCTGAAACAATGATCAAATTATGTTGTATGGCTGTGCAGGCTATCCATAAATCGTTAATTCGCACACCTGCATCCTTGATGTCATACTTTCTGCGCTTTGGCTTATCTTTCGGGGCAAATTTATTAAATATCTCAGCATAAAACCTACCATAAATTCTCGATGTTTCTGTATCGATGGGATAAATATTTAATTGTTTTACAAATTCATCAAGCAAAGCGAGATTTTCTTGTCTTCTTTGAGACTTCTCAACCATTGTCATTAGTTCGCCATAGATGATTGTATTTATAGATATTTCCGTGTCTACAATCAGTGACTCTAGTTTTTGGATAACCTGAGCATCTCTTTGAGCAAACACAAAGCTACAGTGATTTGTGTCTAACAGATAGACAATAATTTTACCTAAATTTTACCTGACTACTTCCTCGTTATATTGACATATTCCAAACACTCATCAAAATCATCTCCCTTCCAGGTTGGTGCGCTGTCAAGCCAATTTAATAACTCTCCAACTGTGTTTTTTTTATGCTTTTGGTAATGCTCAAGCTGCCATAGTACACCTCTTGAGGTATGCTTAAGAGCGGTGAGATAAGAGACGACTTCTGGCGAAATACCAGATTGCTCAGGCTGAAGGGTTGGATCTGCCATAAATCCTAGTGCTATCGTTTTGATGCTCTCGATCAATTGATCAGGAAAGAAGGAAATGTACTGTTCTAAGACGTCTGACAACTTAACCATTCCTGTGTAGATTTTCCCAGCTTTATCGACTGGATTTTGGTCAGAAAAAGCCTGAAGCATATAGTCCTGAGTAATGAGCAATTCTTTAAATCCCTCCATATATTTGTCCTCAGCTTCCAGTTTTTTGACAACCCTGCTGGGGAATAAATCACTGTATTTAGTTCTGAGGTGTTTAGAGAGAGGTTTATACTCAGAAAAGAAAAATTTCGTATTTTCTCTCAGATTATTTGTTGACTTTATCTGCTCCGAAGTCTCTACAAGCTTGATCAAGTCATCTCTGATTTCATCTCTAGATAATTGCCCTGTGCCAGATTCATACAACTGTTCTAATGCTAGCTTGGCTGAAGCTAAACCGTTAACAAAGTTGTCGCTCTTATTTGAGAGTAACGTTGAAAGGGATCGGATTGAATTTTCTGTTGCTATATGCATAATCAGATTCCTTAGCTATGGACTAAAGAAGGTTGAGAGATAAACTCTACTGCTATTATGCCTTGCCTTGGGTTGTAGACGGTGAGGACATCATCATTAAAATTGGCGTAAGTCTGAAGATATGAGAATCCCACGCTAAAACGAGCTAGAGTAACAAAGTCAGCAGGTATTAAATTAGACAAATGGGGACACTGTATGTTGTCGGGACGCCAATTGGCAACCTAGAAGATATGACCTTCCGGGCGGTACGCATCTTACAAACAGTCGATACTATCGCCGCCGAAGATACCCGCCACACGGGAAAATTGTTGCAGCATTTTCAAATTAAAACCAACCAAATCAGTTACCACCAGCACAATCGCCAGCAGCGCCTACCTGAATTGCTAAATCAGTTAACCACAGGAAAAACTATCGCCCTGGTTACGGATGCGGGAATGCCAAGTATCTCTGACCCCGGTTATGAACTCGTCCAAGCTGCTATAGAAGCTGGAATTCCGGTTATCCCCATCCCCGGTGCTACGGCGGGAATTACCGCCCTCAGCGCCTCTGGACTCCCCACAGATCGATTTGTGTTTGAAGGCTTTTTACCCGCGAGTGGACAAGAACGCCAACAACGGTTGGAGGTGTTAGCGGCTGAATCGAGAACGTTAATTTTTTACGAATCGCCCTACCGTCTCCAGCAAACCCTACAAGATTTCGCCAACATCTTTAGTCCGTCTCGTCAAATCGTCCTCGCGCGGGAGTTAACCAAGTTACACGAACAATTCTGGCGAGGCACCATTGAAGACGCGATCGCATATTACACTGACCACGAACCCAAAGGCGAATTTACTCTTGTCCTCGCTGGCGCACCTGCTGAAACCCCTGTCCTCTCTGAAGCCGCCCTCAAAGCCGAACTTAGTCAACTGATTAACCAAGGACTTTCGCGATCGCAAGCCGCCCGTCAATTATCTCACCTCACCAATCTCCCACGACGCCAACTTTACCAAATGGCACTATCCTTACCTTAGTACATGAACACTTACCTGGTATAGTCCTGGATCACAAACACTTGACGGCTCGATTTAGGCTGGTTCTGCTTTTTGACACGAATTAGGCGATCACGAAACGTTCCTTAACCATCCCCATCCTGATCAATAGCAGCAATAGCGCGATCGCATTCGTCTGGGTGTTGTTCGTAGTATCCCCAAGCAGCAATCAGGTCTTTTTTAGTAAGTGTAGGATAATTTCGCAAAAGTTCCTCGTCATCTGCCCCCTGCTTGCGGAAAGCTACCAATGTCCATAGGGGGATGCGCGTGTTGCGAATCCGAGGTTGTCCACCACATACGCCTGCTGTAACCTGAATTCGTTTGCTGCTGAGTTGCTCAAGCAGCAAGGTGCGTTCCTCTGGGGTGAGGGACTCAATAATTTGCACCAGTGAATTGACCAGTTGCGTGTTCATCTACTTTAATTCAGGTTTTCTAACAACCCTTACACTAAAGATTCTCGCGATCGCAAGCCGCCCGTCAATTATCTCACCTCACCAATCTGCCGCGACGCCAACTTTACCAAATGGCACTATCGTTAACCGAGATCCCGTAGGGGCGGGTTTAGGGATTAATTGAACAAATACACCTTAAACCAAACAACGAAACCCGCCCTGACCGATGACCAATAACTGAAAAAGACCATCAACTTGACAGATGGTCTTTTATGTGCTACAAATTTTGTTGTCATTTTTGGAGGAAATCTGCTGCCCGTTCCCAAGCGCACAGCTTAAGATTTCTTTATATTTTTATCGTAACAGAGAATACGTTTTTTATCAAAATTTACATTCTTAACCAGAGATATCTGCCGTCCGATAGTGTTCAGCCTGTTGAGGACGCCCCCACACGATCCGTTCTCGCTTGTAAATCGCCATCCCCGGTTTAGCGCCCTTGGGCTTATAGACATGCTTCGGCTCAGTATACACCACCGGCACCACATCACTCTGACGACCTCGACTATAATGAGCAGCTAAGTCAGCCGCAAACTGGAGATCCACCTCATCCGCCACCGCCCCCGGATCTAACCGTAATAAGACATGACTCCCAGCAATCTCTTGGGTATGAAACCACAAGTCATAATCCCCAGCCGTGCGAAACGTCAGTTGGTCATTTTGGCGATTGTTACGACCAATTAACAATTCAAACCCACTGGGCGTGCGATATCGGTAGGGTTCAGAGGCTTCAACATCCCGACTGCGTTGATCTTGAACATCCAAATACCCTTGCCCAATCAACTCCTCGCGGATTTCCTGTAACGCCTGCAAATCTTCCGGCGTCGTGTAGCGATCAATCTGAATTAAGGATGCCTCAACCTGTTCCAAATAGTCAACTTCCCCTTGCACCTCTTGCAGTAACGGTACAACCGCCAGACGCGCCCGTTTCAGCTTTTGATGACGTTTATAGAGGGATTGAGCGTTTTGCACGGCATTTTTGTCGGGATCGAGGGAAATCGTCAACGGTTGATTGGTTTCAAAATCCAGAACCGTGATCTGGTTCATTCCCGGTTGCCAATCTTGCAGATGCGCCATCAATAAGTCAGCCTGTTGACGATACTCATCCGCCTGTTCCGATTGCTGTAACCGTTGTTCAAAGCCTAACGCCTTGGAGCGCGATCGCACTAAAAAATTGTTGACTTTCTGAGTCAGTTGGTTACGGAGTCGGCTAAACTCTTGTTGATTCAGTTGGTCAGTATAGTAATGATGCAGTAAAACCTGGACATTTGGCGCAGGCTTAACCACACCCCAACCCAGCACATTATATCCATCCTCTGTCCAACCCGGTTTGATTGTGTAGGGGCGGGTTTGACTATTATCGTTTGTTGTCACCCTGACGTGACTAAACCCGCCCCCATCTTCCCCAACAAGGGCGGGTTTAGTTAAGTTATCAGTTTTCTCCAAAACGTTATCCGTAAAACCCGCCCCTACAACTTGATCCCAATTCTCCAGCGCCCATAGCCATTCTTGCCAGCGCTGAAATAACCGTTGCCAATCTTCTGTCTCTAAGGTTTCCGTGGATTGGTTGGGATCTAACTCAGCCGCTTGGATGATAGAACGCACCAAGGCGGGACTTAATCCCCGGTAACTCTTAAGTAATTGCCGTTTTAACGCTCCGGGAACTAAGCTAACTCGTTCTTGCCAACGCTCCTGGGACTCACTTAAACTGGGTAAATCCCCTAACAATGCTGGTGGATGTTCGTAAGGCTGACCCGTTTGAATCGGACGGACACTGGATTGCTGAGAACTCACCTGATGGGCGGCGGTGACGATGATATTTTTAGCATCGGTCAGAATCACGTTACTATATTTCCCCATAATTTCCACATACAGATGCCAGAGAATTGGATCTCTAGGGCGTCGGGCAAATTGCAAGTCCAATACTCGCTCCCAAGGGGCAATAAACTGAATTCCGACTAGCGCCAACCCCTTTAACTGATGTCGCAGTTGATCACTAAACGTAAACGTATCCGGTAGGCGAGGTGGCGGATCAGTCAAGCAAATTCGGGCGGCTTGGGGATGCCAAGCCAGCGTCAGCCATCCTCTACCCTGAAGTGTTCGTAAGCATAGAGCAATGGTAAAGCGATCGCGCTGATAAACTTGTTCGAGTCGTCCTGGTATCCAGCCAGCTTGTAACTCAGCACAAGCGGCTGTCAAGGTCGTAACGTCAACCTGTTGCATATTTGATAAGTAGTTGGACAAAAGTTGCGAGTCTAGTACAATTATCAGGTTTTATGCTAAAATAAGCAGTATAAGCCTAAAAACGACCATGATAGTTTTTGAGTTCAAGGTAAAAGCTAAACTAACTCAATACGCAGCTATTGACGAGGCAATTCGGACAGCGCAATTTGTCCGAAATAAATGCTTACGATACTGGATGGATAACAAAGGTGTCAACAAGTACGACCTCAACAAATATTGCAGTGTATTAGCGAAAGAGTTTAGCTTTGCTGCGGAACTCAACTCTCAGGCGCGTCAATCATCGGCTGAACGTGCTTGGAGTGCTATTAGCCGTTTCTACGAAAACTGTCGGAACAAAATCAAAGGGAAAAAGGGTTTTCCTAAGTTCAAGAAAAACTGCCGTTCTGTTGAGTACAAAACATCAGGATGGAAGCTATCGGAGAATCGGAAAGCCGTTACCTTTACCGACAAGAAAGGAATAGGGCGACTAAAGCTTAAAGGCACTTACAATCTGAACTTCTACCAACTTGACCAAATCAAGCGAGTAAGGTTAGTTCGACGTGCTGACGGTTACTATGCACAATTTGCGGTTAAGGTTGACGTGCGGCTTGTAGAGACGCACCATGGCGCGTCTATACCGACTGGGAAAGCCATCGGCTTAGACTTGGGCATCAGATACTTTCTGGCTGATTCTAATGGTCATACAGAGGATTCACCAAAGTTTTACCGCTTCTCAGAAAGGCAACTCAACAGAGCTAACCGCAAAAAGTCTAAGAAGTACCGGAAGGGAGCCAAACCGCAATCAAAAAACTATCATAAGGCAAGGAAACGATATGCCCGGAAGCATTTAAGAGTAAGTAGGCAGCGAAAAGAATACTGTAAGCGAGTTGCGTATTCCGTTATCCAATCTAACGACTTGGTAGCTTATGAAGACTTAAATGTGAAAGGGCTGGTAAGAAATCGTCACTTGTCTAAGTCCATTTCTGATGCAGGCTGGTCTACATTTCGACAATGGCTAGAATACTTTGGATATAAGTACGGGAAAGTAACCGTGGCGGTTCCACCACATTACACCTCTCAAGATTGCCCAAAGTGTCACCATAGAGTTAAAAAATCCCTATCTCAACGAACACACCTCTGTGGCAACTGTGGGTACGTTGAAGATAGGGACATTGCCGCCAGTCTAAACATCCTGCAAAAAGGATTAAGTACGGTAGGGCATACCGGAACTTACGCTTGGGGAGACACACCCTCTTGGTCAGTTGGAGTAATCCTGCTGGCTAACGGTGAGTCAGGGAACCAAGAATCCCCGCTCTAAAGACGCGGGGAGTGTCAAGTAGATAACATTGAAATCAAATCCCTCGTAATCGCTCCTCAGGCGGCTTTTGCCGTTAGTTTTTCATGGATATTCAACTGATCAATATCGGTTTTGGTAACATTGTTTCGGCAAACCGTGTCGTGGCAATCGTTTCCCCAGAGTCTGCCCCAATTAAGCGTATCATTACAGATGCTCGCGATCGCGGACAACTGATTGATGCCACGTATGGGCGGCGCACTCGATCTGTCATTATTACCGATTCTAGCCATGTCATTTTATCAGCGATTCAGCCAGAAACCGTTGCTCATCGCTTTGTCATTGGCAAAGATGGGGCAACCACCCACAATTGATTCGACAAGGAACCGATGATCAAACCAGGCAGACTTATTGTAGTAACCGGTCCAAGTGGCGTAGGCAAAGGAACTCTAGTCCGTTTACTCTTACAGAAACACCCGCAACTGTATCTATCGATTTCCACCACCACCCGTCAACCTCGTCCCGGCGAAATTGAGGGACAACATTATTATTTTGTCAGTCAGGATACCTTTAAGCAGATGGTAACCGCCAATGAGTTATTAGAATGGGCAGAATATGCGGGAAATTATTATGGTACACCTCGTCAACCCGTAGACCAGCATATTCAACGGGGTGAGTCTGTCCTTTTAGAAATTGAACTGGAGGGAGCAAGGCAAATTCAACAAACCTTTCCCAGCGCATTGCGTATCTTTATTCTGCCCCCCAATATGGCGGAACTCGAACAGCGCCTTCGTGGGCGGGCTCAAGATAATGAGGAGGCGATCGCGCGACGCCTAGAACGAGCCAAAGCTGAAATCGAGGCGGTAAATGAGTTCGATCTGCAAATTGTCAATGACAATCTAGAAGAAGCACTATCGAAGCTAGAAGCAGCTATTTTTGGAGGGGCGGAGTAAATGGGGGAGGTGAAGGAGATGAGGAAGATGAGGAAGATGGGGAAGATGAGGGAGATGGGGAAGATAGGGAAGATGGTGTAGGGGCGGGTTTCACTACTATCTTTTGAAATGGTGCGTTACGCTTCGCTCTCCTCACCCTACACCCGCCCCGACTTGACGAATGACCAATGACGTAGCTTGCTTGGCGCTCCGCGAGTATGACCAATGACGAATGACAAATGACGAATGACAAATGACGAATGACAAATAACAATGCCAGTATAGAGGAACCAACATCAGGGGCATCACGATAATCTCTCACCGTTAAAAACCGCAGGTATAATGCAAAGTCAATTAAATACCCCTGTACTCGTAAATACCCCTGTACTCGAACAATTGATTGATTCACTTCAATCCAGTTATTCGGTAGAAGAAGCGTGTTCAACGATTGAACCATTAGTCCGACACCTTTTTCCCAATGAAATTGGGGCGATTTTTGTCATGAACTCCTCAAAAAACTTGCTGGAGGCGATCGCGACGTGGGGTTCTATCCCGTTAACGAGCGATTCTGTCTTTTCGCCCCACGAATGTTTAGCCTTACGACGCGGACAGTCTCATTTGGTCGATGACACTCAGTATTGTTTAAACTGTCAGCATATTCGCGCAAATTCTCCGGCTGTGGAAACCTTTTGTGTTCCCATGATTACCCATGGAGACACTGTGGGATTATTGTCTGTCAGTTCACTGCAACGGGGGCGAATTGCCCAAACTCGACAATTAGCAGAAAAGGTAGCGAAGCATATTGGCTTGGCATTAGCTAACTTAAAACTGCGAGAAACGCTGAAAACCCAGACGTTTCGAGATCCACTGACGAAACTGTATAACCGACGTTACCTGGAAGAATGCTTTGAACGAGAAATCCGCAAGTCTCAACGTCAACCCAAACCCATTGGAGTCATTTTATTGGAAATCGATGAGATGGAACAGTTACAGCAGCAATTTGGGAAATCTGTGGCGGATTTTCTGGTGCGCGAGATTGGGTTTTTGTTACCTAGCCAAGTTCGGGCGTCTGATATTGCCTGTCGTTATGGTGGTCAACAATTTCTCCTATTGTTACCAGAAGCCAAGTTAACCGTCACCCAACGACGCGCTGAACAAGTGCGACAGAGGATTGAGCAACTTAGTTTAGACTATCGCGGTCAATCCCTGGGTTCTCTGACCATTTCTGCGGGGATAGCCAGTTTTGCAGAACATGGTAAGACGGCAAAGGAAGTGCTACAAGCGGCTCAGATCGCCCTAAATTTAGCCATGGCTGGAGGGCGCGATCGCATTGTCACAGCGTCTTAGTGTCGGGTGTCGGGTGTCGGGTGTTGGGTTAGCAACTGAAAATCATGTTTCCGATTTGCCATGGCACGTCTCTACATTGCTCCCAGACGTAGCATGCTACGTCTCTACATTGTTCCCCTGCTTCTGGGACTTCTCGCCAATGAAAGGCAATTTATTTCCATTTTATTCAGAACAGCTTACCGAAAATAGTATATAATGGTAATAAAAGGTGAAAACAATGCAACATCAAGCTATCAAAGTTAGGCTATATCCAACAACTGAACAGCAAGAGATATTAGCTCAACACTTTGGCTGCGCTCGTTGGTGGTGGAATTATGCACTTAATTTGTGCATTGAAACCTATCAGGCAACGGGCAAAGGCTTGACTCGTTCTGCATTGAATGCCTTTTTACCTAAGCTCAAAAAACAGGAGAAAACGCAATGGTTATCTGAGTGCTATTCTCAGGTGCTACAATCGACGACGCTTAATCTGGTAACTGCCTATAAAAACTTCTTTGAAGGTAGAGCTAGATACCCAAGGTTTAAAGCCAAAAAGAATAAGCAATCCATTCAGTACCCTCAATCGGTTCAAGTTGTAGATGGTTGTCTTAAGTTTCCGGGTCGCGTGGCAAAAGTCAAGGCGAAAATACACCGATCAATTGAAGGGAATATCAAGACAGTAACGGTTAGCCTGACGCCATCGGGTAAGTATTTTGCATCCATCTTGACCGAGGTAGAAGGGGGTAGCCTAAGTGTCAGCACCGAAGGCAAGGTTGCAGGGATTGACTTAGGGTTAAAGGATTTTGCCATTGTTAATGATGGCATAAAAACCTCTAAATTTGCTAATCCTAAGCACTTAGCTAAACATGAGCGTAACCTGAAAAGAAAGCAACGGAAACTAGATAGAAAAGAGAAAGGAAGCAAGTCGAGAGATAAAGCCAGAAAACGGGTGGCTAAGGTTCACGAACGAGTTAGCAATGTCCGTCAAGACTACCTGCATAAGCTATCCAGAAAGCTAGTTGACGAAAACCAAGTCATCGTAGTCGAAAGCTTGAATACCAAGGGCATGGTTCGTAACCACAAGCTAGCCAAAGCAATTTCTGATGTAGGCTGGGGAATGTTTGTCAATTTCTTGTCGTACAAACTCGAAAAAGAAGGTAAGGTGCTGGTAGAGATTGACCGATGGTTCCCTAGCTCAAAACTTTGCTCAAACTGCCATTATCAGGTTGATGAAATGCCACTGGAGGTTAGGGTTTGGACTTGTCCGAGTTGTTGTACTCATCATGACAGAGATGGCAACGCTTCAGCGAACATCAGAGCAGAAGGCATCAGGATTTTATCGGTCTCAGGGACTGGGACTGCTGCTGGTGGAGGGGATGTGAGACCGAAACTTGGGCGTAAACCTAAGCTGACGCAATCCCCTACGAAACCAGAAGCCCACACTTACCCGTCAGGGAAGTGTGGGTAGTTCACAGCCGCTACTCCTAACGTTACCAGCACCATACCCACGACTTGAGGAACCGTTAATGAACTTTGAATTAGAATCAAAGCCAAGAGTGCGGTTAAAATCGGTAACGTAGCCCCCAAAACCGAAGCACTAGCTGCACTACTTCTGGCAATTCCCATGGTGTTGAAAACATAACTAATTAGAGTAACACCGCCTAAAACCAGACCACTGATCACTAAATTTAAACTTAAACTCGGCGCAAATACTACACCCCACGATGCTGGGAAGGATATCATTACACCCAAGGCAGAAAATATCAGAACGATGGCTAAGTTCAGCAACAGAATTGGCATCGGATGAAGCTGTTTTGCCAAATTTTGCATCAGCATTAAATGCAGGGCAAAGGCGATCGCAGCCCCTGATGCCAGAGTAACGCCGAATGATGACAGTTCCTCGCTACCACTGGGTAGAGTCGTTAGCACAAACCCAGCAATTACCATCGCGAAGGGAATGAAATGACTCCATCGATTAAAGCGATCGCTCAGTAGTAACAGCACGATGGGATAGATAAAGAAAATGCTCACAGCCACACCGGACACAATGATTCCTAATGCCCAATACAGCAATACTTTGGATAAGAATAGGAAAAACCCACTACATAGGAGAGTACCGAATAAACCCCAATTGCGCCAACGCAGAACCTGTTGAATATCTCGCCACACCCCCCGATAAAATCCCCGACTCAAGATTGCCGCCATCGGTACAACTACCAACATCCGCGACCATAGTACCAGTAAGGAATTCCCTAACGTCGGCATCCAAAAACCACCCACAGGTTCTGGGAATCCCGCAATCGCTGTGGTATTAAAAATAATATTGACAAAAACGTTTTCAAATGCTATTGCTAGCAACGATAACAACACCAGCACTAACCCAACCCACTGTTTCCCCGTGGATTGTTTTTGCGGGCGTTTTTGAAGCTGGGTAGGTGGAACAACAGGTAAAGGTGATTCAGCAGGCGACCTAACGATTTCGCCCTGATTAGAAAGAGGAGAAGACCCATTCTGATCCGGCGCTGGTAACGTTAGAGGATTAGGGGCGGCGGGAGGAATTTGAGAACGGGGTTCAGAGGATGGGGGAGGAATTTCAGCTTTGAGTCGATTCACCAGCGTCTCTAGAATCACCTCGGCTTGTTCCTGGAGACTGTACATCTGGCTCAACTGTTGAGACATTGAGCTGTGATAGCTATTCATATCCTGTTGCAGGGTTCTAAATGTAGTTCTCAGGGTGTCATCCAAGGAAGCTACTAATTCCTGGATAGTTTGCTGGTGATTTTCCACTGTCTGATCAACGGATAGTCTTTCTGAAGACTGGGTGAGTTGTTGGAGGTGTTGACTGAGTAAGTCTTGCAGTTGGTTGGCAAAGGTTGGGACAATATCAGACATCAGTGCTGGCGGTTGAGTCAAGTGCTGCTGTCGTTGATAGTGCAGCGTTTTAATTTCCTCGCTCAACTGGGCTTTCTGTTGTTGTAGCTGTTCAATCTCCTGAGTAAACTGGGTCATGAGACTGTGACGCAACGTCTCTATGCCCTCAATACTCTCGGTCATCGATTGCAAGAGATCGGCAGCTTGTTGTTCTCGATTCTCCCCGTTGTCCGGTTGATTGTCTAGTTGCCCCATTTCCAGTACCACTCGGTTAGTCTATGCAAAGCAGTAATAAGTTCACTGCTTTGCAGTCGGATGTTGAATTTTAGCCAAGCCAAAGTAAAGCGTCAAGCCTTTCAATGAGGAAGAGTGTGTAGGGGCGGGTTTCACCACTATCTTTTTGGTTACACCCAGATGTAACTAAACCCGCCCCGACTTAACAAATGACAAATGACAAATGGCAATCTAAACCGTTACCTTGAATTGTCCCCACCTACTTAACCCTTAATAATCGCTTCACCGCGTTGGTAAAGTTCACGGGCATAATCCGTCCACATTCCTTGTCCCCAATAGCGAAAACAACTGGTTTCCAGTAACAACGTGTACAATAATGCTTGCTGATAATCACTCCGCTGCGTCACCGAGGAATCTTGCTGCACTAATGGGTCATACTTCAGATGAAATGCTGCACTGAGTTGATTCATGGGTTCTAAGACATTTTCATACCCTTTCACCCAACTTAAATCATTCGTCCATGATGCCCCATCAACATGGAATTGATGATCCGTGGCGGTCAAGTCTTCAATTGCATTCGCGACGGCATCGGGTGTAACATTATCCAGATCGACTCGTTGCCAAATTTTATGCTGACCAATGGCTTGACAAGGGGGATAATCTTCTGGATTAACGCCCGCCGCTTCAATTAATTCTAAATACTCCGTCCCATTCATCGGCACGACACCTGTTTTACCGCCCCCTTGGTCACGGATTTCATGGTAAATGCGAAACAAATCACGGGGATATTCGTTCATCATCACGCCCCCATTTTCGCCATCGGCAATTTGGGTGACTAAGGAGGGAATCGAATGATTGCCAATTGACTGCTTACCCCGCCCCTTTGCCTCAAAATAGGGCTGCATTTGTGCCACTAATTTGGTATCTGACCCTTGCGTTTTAATCAAAATTGTGATATAAATTGTTTCGCCCTGAGAATTGCGAGCGACTAAACGATTAGGAATATATTTCTGATCCTGCGATAATCCCGAACCATCCAGATTTTCCAGAGAATGTTCCTGTACCATTAACCAGCGATAGCCACAGTCTTTCAGCGCTTTGATATATTCATACAAAGTATCGGGATGATTGGGTAAATGCATCTCTGGTGGCGAAAAGCCTTTCACCCGCTTTAAGGCATCGTACCCAAACATAGCGGCAAAATAATGTTGCCATGCCTGAATATGCAGTTTAATATCAGGAATTGGGGTAGAGGGAACAACCGCATGACTCCACATCGTTCCCAGCCATTCCACATAAGGCTGATAAGCGCGATCGCAGGTAATCCGTTTAAGATTATTCAGGATATCCTCCCGCCCCATTTGCTGGAATCCCCACAATAGATTACCCGAATAGTCCAGCATAATCCGAGGATTGCACCCCTCAGCTACCAGTTGGGGAATAAAGTCACCCATACGACGGTAGCACCAGGCAAAGGGTTCGGCATTATGATTATCGCCATCGTGGGGATGTTCAAACATATACTGGAGATTACTGATTAATTCACCATTCACCCCGGCTGGAATCGTGGGTTGGTGCAGATGTAAGGCGCAAGCGAATCCTGAGGTGATATCCTCGATACGCAGATTCGTTGTCGGTAAAAATACGGGTTCATTTTGTTGCACCGCTGCCCGAATTTGCTCTTCCCACCCGCAAATATTGGGTAATCCTGCCCGTAATTCCGCTAAAGCGGGTTGATTCGGGGTTGATGTTACTGCACTCATGATCCTTTCCTTGATGATTGCGCTATTGCTAGCATACACAATTCGTCATTTGTCATTTGTCATTTGTCATTTGTCATTTGTCATTTGTCATTTGTCATTTGTCATTTGTCATTTGTCATTCGTCATTCGTCATTCGTCAGGGAATCGGTAAGGTAGAACTTTGAGTTAACTCCCTCTGCTCCCCC
>NZ_JAVKBY010000254.1:0-59802 GCF_040222985.1 Coleofasciculus sp. F4-SAH-05 | reverse complement strand
GGTGGTGGTAGCCTGTGGACTGGTTGACCCTTCGACTCCGCGGAAATTGAGCCTGTCGAAATTCAGGGTCAACACCGAGCGTAGCCGAGGTGTTGAGTGCCGTCACTGAAGCGAGTGAAGCAGGAAGTAAGCATCAAAGTTGGGTCTGACTAAGGTTGACCTGCTTTGAGTAGGTCTTTCATAACGGCTGACAAAAGCAGAGAGCAAGGATTAAATTGGATGGTTGAGGGTGCATCAAGATGAAAATGCTCAAAACTCTACACTATCCCGCACGTTTAAGCCAAACCCATGTCAATCAAATTTAAGTATCTAAGCGCTTCAGGTCAATTATTAAGTGCAGCTTTTTTAGTCATCATGCTGAATAGTTGCGCTCAGACTTCTTCAAATGAAATAGAGTCCTCTTCTGCCTTAAGCAATTCCACAGAAACCCGTCAAGATGTAGCCTCTAACGCTGATGTTACCCCGCTTTGGTCAGATAGCTTTGCTGCAACGGATTGGCAGCAATCTTGGAATTTTAAAAGTGAGAAACAGTGGGGTTTAGAAAATAGTGAAGTAATTAAAGACGCCGACGGCAGATTTGAGATGGTGCTGCGGGTGAAGTATCCGGCTGGTTCAGCTAGCCCTACGGTTTCTCGAAAAAATGACGCCCCGTTAGGAGGTACGCAGTTTTATGCGGATTTAGGTTTACCCGCTAAAGATTCTCTGCGCTTGAGTTATTATGTTCGTTTTTCCGACGACTTTGACTTTGTTAAGGGGGGGAAATTGCCAGGACTTTACGGCGGTGACGGTGCTAGTGGCGGAAAAACGCCTGATGGAACCGATGGATTTTCGACGCGCTTCATGTGGAGACGAAATGGCGATGGGGAACTGTATGCCTATCTGCCCACCAGTGACGAATACGGCACATCAATTGGTCGGGGAAATTGGCAATTTATCCCCGGAACTTGGCATCATATTGAGCAGGAGGTTGTCCTGAATGAACCGGGTCAAGCTAATGGTCAGGTTAAAGTTTGGTTAGATGGAACTATGGTTCTAGATGAGCAAGGATTAACATTCCGTACCGTTGATGATCTCAAAATTGATGGCATATTCTTCTCCACCTTTTTTGGCGGTGGTGATCCCTCTTGGGCAACTCCGAAAGATGTGTATGTCGATTTTGCTGATTTTTCTGTTTCAGACGTCAACAACTAGCCGAAAAATTCACTCGAATAGCACTGAATTTAGAACTCCCCAGTAAAAAGAGGGAATCACCGAAACCTTTGATATACCGTAGGGTGGGCATTGCCCACCAACATACCAGTCAGTGGCATTCTACTTAATTGTGTCTACCTACTTATCGCGATTATTTTGTGAAGTTTTCATTAAATTTCCGGAAAACTATTTTTCTCCCAAACAAAAAAAATTACCATTGAATTAATGATGCTATTCCCAAAAAATTATTAGTCAAGAATAAACTCAATGCCTGAATTTACTGTAGCTATTCGCACTTACAATCGTGAAAATTACTTACCAGCCCTGTTGGAAAGACTGCGATCACAGCGCGACACCGAAAATATAAATTGGGAAATTATTGTCGTCGATAACAACAGTACAGACAATACAGCAAAGATTATTCAAGACTATCAACGCAACTGGACTCAAGCATTTCCGCTCAAATACTTTTTTGAATCCCAGCCAGGAGCCTATTATGCAAGGCAACGCGCCATTCAAGAAGCTCAATCTCCTCTGATTGGCTTTCTAGACGACGATAATTTACCGGCATTAGACTGGGTAGCGCAAGCTTACTTATTTGCTCAGTCTCATCCCCAATCTGGTGCTTACGGCAGTCAAATTCATGGAACGTTTGAAGTTCCTCCACCGGAAAACTTTGAACGCATTGCTGGCTTTTTGCCTATCGTTGAACGTCAACAAACCATTTGTTTCAACACCTACAGAGCCAAGGGAGTATTACCCCCCGGTGCTGGATTAGTCATTCGCCAACAGGCTTGGTTAGACTGCATCCCCAAATATTTGATTTTACAAGGACCAGTTGGTCAATCCTTAGCCGCAAAAGGTGAAGATATAGAAGCCCTTATCTACATACAAAAAGCTGGCTGGGAAATTTGGTATAACTCGGAAATGCATATCGAGCATTACATTCCCAAAACCCGCTTGGAAAAGCAATACTTACAGCAGTTTTTTCAGGGAATCGGCAGGGGTCGCCATCATACTCGTATGCTACGATATAAACGATGGCAACGTCCCTTTATGTTTTTCTTGTATCTGATTAACGATTTTCGTCGCCTCGCAATTCATTGGTTAAAATACCGCCGGGTGATGACGACTGATATCGTAGCTGCGAGTGAAATGTCATTGCTAGTTAATAGTTTAGCAAGTCCTTTCTATTTGAGAAAACGTTAGTTTTGGCGCTAAATTTAATTATTTATTAATTTCATGAACCAATCAACTCCCAAACATTCCCAAGGAAATCTAAAAGTAGGTGTAATTGCTAACGAATTTTTCGATCTATCTGTCAGTCGCATGGGCGGATTTGGCTGGGCGACACGGCAAGTGGCTAACTGCTTTAACGCTAATCCCAACTTAGGCGTGGATGTCGTCTTTATTGCGGGTGAATCCTACGCTCAATCTAGTCAACCCGATCCCCGAATTCATCAAACACCTCTCATCCAGCGCCAGCCTAATAAATGGGCTTATGCTCGTCGCATTTGGAGTGAAAAAATCGACTTAATCCTATCGATTGACTACCGCCCAAATTATCGCCCTTTATTTTGGCTTCTACCGCGCACACCTATCGTTCTTTGGGTACGTGATCCGCGTCCGCCAGAAGATGTCGAAAAAATTAATACAGTACGCATTCCGGGGCAAGAAAATATGTTGCCCTTAGGGCTAAAATGCTTTGACTGTACATCCTTTGCTGGAGTCGTTAACCAATCAAAATGGATGGGGCGTCGAATTCTCTTTGCCACTCCTGCACCTTTTCTCAAGGATAAAGTTTTAGGAACTTACGGAGTACAACCGCCAGAGGTTTATTTTTTGCCTAATATTATTGATCTAGAACCCGGAGAGATTGTCAAAAGTGAACAACCAAGCGTCATTTTTTTAGCCCGTCTTGATCCCTATAAACGCCCTTGGCTTTTTGCTGAATTAGCCCGCCATTTCCCGGATGTAGAGTTTATCTTTATGGGGCAACCTCATTTTCAAGGCAAGGGGGCTTGGCAACCCGATAACTTACCTGATAATGTGAAACTAATGGGTCATGTTCAAGGAGAGGAAAAAGTTCGCCTTCTGGCTTCAGCCTGGGTCTTGGTTAACACCTCTATTCATGAAGGATTAGCTGTCAGCTTCCAAGAAGCACTCAAATGTGAAACTCCTTTGTTAAGTTGTGTTAATCCTCAAGATGTCGTGTCTCGGTTCGGGATTTATGTGGGGCGTTGGGATGGGAGTGGGATGGACAGTATTCCTCAATTTATTGACGGTTTGACTCGTCTAATCGAGGATCGGGAATTGCGAACTCGCTTAGGTAAAGAAGGTAGAGAATGGGTTCTAGCCAACCATAATCAATCTCAGTTTTTAGCCGCATTCTACGATTTGTGTAAACGAGCCAGAATTGGTCAATCCAAAATTAATGCACTTTTAGGTAAATAAGATAATCTCATCAGCAGAACCCCGAAGATATGACATTGCCTAATTTTTTAATTATCGGTACAGCAAAAGCGGGAACAACATCCTTGAATAACTATCTTGACGAGCATCCACAAATATATATGAGTCCTCGTAAAGAACTGAATTTTTTTGCCCTTGAAGGAGAACGCCAAGACGATTATTGTGGTAATTTTCAGGGAGATAGTGATACGCCTAATTTTATTACTAATCTTGAAGCCTATTGTCGTTTCTTTGAAAAGGTTTCTAGCGAAGTAGCAATTGGTGAAGCATCACCCCTTTATTTGCTGAGTCCAAAAGCACCGGACACGATAAAGCACTATATTCCTGATGTCAAGCTTATCGCAATCCTGCGCGATCCGGTTGAACGAGCCTACTCTGACTTTTTATTTAATTTGAGTAGAGGCGCTGAACCCATTGCTGATTTTTCCCAAGCAATCGCAGCCGAACCCGAGCGAATTTGTCAGAACTATTGGTTTCGTTGGCATTATAAACAAAGAGGGTTTTATTATGCTCAGTTGAAGCGCTATTTCGACAAATTTGCCAGCAACCAAATTAAAGTCTATCTTTATGAAGATTTTCAAGCTGACTCTCTTTCTGTATTAAACGATACCTTTGTTTTTTTGGGTGTAGACGATAATTTTTGTCCCAATATTTCGCAAAAATACAATGTTACTTCTATTCCCAAAAATAGAACGCTGAATAAGTTTCTCGATCCTCGCAATTCAACCAGTGCATTTTTTCGCAAATTTGTGTCACCTGAATTACGCAAGTCGGTAAAATCAAGATTATTAAACCTTAACCGCCGTCCCAAGCCTCCACTACTTCCAGAGGTTCGTAAACAACTGATAGAAGAGTATCGAGAAGACATCTTGAAGCTGCAAGAGCTTATTGATAAAGATTTAACAAGCTGGTTAAACGTTTAAGGTAAAACTAATGCATTATCCCTTGGTTTCTGTGGTAATTTCAACTTATAATCGGCTGGAATTTCTCAAACAAGCTGTCGCTAGCGTTGCAGCCCAAGACTTTAAAATTTGGGAACTTCTGATTGTCGATGATGCTTCTGAAGACGAAACTTGGACGTGGCTAACCACCCTAAATAAACCTAATATTAGGATATTCAAGCAACCCGAAAATTATGAACGTTCGGCAGCACGGAACCGAGGGTTAAAAGAGGCTAGAGGAGAATTTATCATGTTTCTAGATGATGATGATTTACTGCGTCAAAATGCTTTAGATAATTTAGTCAAACCTTTAGTGAAAAATAAAAACCTTGTCGCTTCAGTTGGTGCCAGATGGAAGTTTAAAGCGGGTGATTATGCCCTGAAAATAGAACATCCCCTAATTTATGTAGAGAAATTAATTTGGTCGGAATTACTGGCGGGTTGGTCTTCGATTTCGGGTCAGAATTTATACCGAACAAAAATTATTAGAGACGTGGGCGGTTATCGACCCGATCTGATCATCTGTGAGGATAGGCAACTTTGGCTGAAAGTGGCTAAATTGGGTAAAGTTGCTGTTATTCCAGATATTGTACTAGATTACCGCGTTCACGGTAGACAGTGGCGACCGAAAAATATAGAAGAACTTAGAGAAAAAGTGTTTCAGGAGTTTATTGATAGCCTTCCGGCTACAGAGCAACCCAAGGGAAACCGGATTCGAGAAAGCGCTCGTTTGTCGCAAAGCGCGGAAAATGAGTATAGAAAAGGGAACTATAGAACGGCTTGGCAGAGTTATTTAAAAGCGTCTAACGTTGCACCAGAACTGGCTTTCTCTCCGTTGACTGGTCCTCCGTTAATTCGCAGTCTAGCTAAGTCGATCCTGCGTCCTCTGCTGCCGAAATAGGCTAAATCATTAATGAAAAAAATAGTTCTTATTTACCGCGACCAACTGTTACCTTATTCAGAAACGTTTATTCCGGCTCAAGTTGAAAGTTTTACGTCTTATCAAGGATTCTACGTTGGTTCTTCCTATCTGCCTAGTGCTAAATCTATGGTACTCAAGGAAAATTGTATAGTTTTGGCTGATGAAAAACCCTTGCCCGGTTTATGGAAGACAGCGTACAAATTAGCTGGCGTACTTCATCCAAATTGGCTGAGGCGAATTGAAAATTTATCACCTAGCTTGATTCACGCTCATTTTGGCTTGGATGGCTTTTTAGCATTACCTTTAGCTCGGAAGTTAGGTGTTCCGCTAGTTGTAACATTCCACGGCTATTATGCCACGGCGGAAATCGAGGTAAGCGGAAAAACGTGGTATGAATATGGGGAAGATTTTTTCCAGCGACGGGGGCAGTTTTTTCGGGAGTTTTATGGGAGAAGGCGCGAGATACTTTTTCGAGAAGCCGATTGTTTAATTGCGGTTTCCCAGTTTATCCGTTCTCAACTGATAGAAAAAGGATGTCCGTCGGACAAGGTGAAAGTTGGTTATATTGGAATTGATGTAGATAAATTCACGCCAGATTCCCGGAGACAACGAGAATCAACGGTTTTGTTTGTGGGGCGTTTGGTTGAGAAAAAAGGGTGCGACTATTTAATTCGGGCAATGACTGAGGTGCAAAAAATTAGACCCGATGTTGAGTTAGTGATGATTGGCGATGGTTCTCTGCGTCAGAGTTTAGAAACGTTAGCGAAAAAGGGATTAAGTCGCTACCGTTTTCTGGGAGTACAAGCACCAGAAACGGTTAAAATGTGGATGAATTGTGCTTCTGTACTCTGTGCGCCAAGTATCACGACTGATCGGGGAGAGACAGAGGGGCTGCCGATAGTTATTTTAGAAGCCATGGCAATGGGATTACCTGTGGTGAGTTCTAGGAGTGCGGGGATTCCTGAAGCTGTGGTGGATGGCGAAACAGGGTTTCTGGTTCGAGAAAGGGATTGGCAAAATCTGGCAAAATGTATCTTGATTCTGGTGCAGGATACACAGATGAGGGAAGCGTTTGCGATCGCGGCACGTCAGCGCGTAGAACAACGATTTAGTCTGCAGCGGAACACGGCTTGCCTGGAACAGGTATACACGAGTATCTTGGGTTAATTAGGTAGCGGTAAAAAACCTTGCAATGCAAGCCTAAAAGCAGCATCTCCCTCATCTCCCTCATCTCCCCCTCACCACTCACTCTGGCCACCAGGTCTCGTGCAACACCGGGTCTTCCGCGAACCCAGCATCGACCAGGAGATCCCTCCAATCGATCTTAGCCAATTTGATCGCGTTCCGTAGTTCCGCTAGGTCGCCCTGGCTGACTTTGAGCGCGGCAGTACAGATTCTCTCACAAAGACGGGTATAGGCATACCCACTCCCGACCTCTATTTGCTCGAGGAGCCGAGTAGCTTCATCGGCATCTTCCGGAGCGAAGAGCGTCGCGAGACGCCGGATCGTGTTTGGACTAAGGTTGCTCATCTCTTCATCAAACTAACTTATAATTTTACCGGATTTTTGGTATAGTATTAGCAATTGAGAACCGCTAGACTCTCCCCGAATCGCTGTCTCTGGCAACACATACTCGACAGTTACATCCTCCGTATGACGCATGATTAAAGCAGCATTGCCCACCAGAATACGAGGAGTGTGCCATTCACTCTAAGCTAAAGCCCTCACCCTTCGGTATATTTGTTAACCAGGAAGGCGCGAAATGTCGTCAAATGCCAAAAAGCGAAAGAAAAAAAACTTTGCTAGCTTTAATACCACAGAAGCTTACAAGCAATTAAGCATCAGTGAATTATTACCCTGGAATATTGATAGTAAACCTATTACACCCAGTCCCTTTTTCCAAGAACGCTGGGCTAGATTACAATGTTTTGATTTACAAAAGTATGAAGAATCTAAAAAAATAGTGATTGATGCAATTTGCGAAGAAGCTATCCAACCCTATAAAAAACTAAAAATATGGAAAGGGGCGGCTCTAGACTCTGATATAACTACAGGAAATGTTGATTATTTAATTACTGAACGTAAGGCTTATATTGAAGCTCCTTATCTCTGTATTGTTGAAGCCAAAAAGGATAACTTTGAGCAAGGATTAGCTCAGTGTTTAGTAGAAATGCAAGCCTGTTCCTGGCAAAATCGCCAACGCGAGCAGGAGATTGATGTGTTTGGAATCGTTACCAATGGAGATGGTTGGCGGTTTTATAAATTAACAACTGAAGGTGAGGTGTATGAAACATTACTCTATGGAATTGCTCATCTCGACGAGATTTTAGGGTTGCTGCGCTATATTTTTCAGCGATGTGAACAAAATTTGCATTAAGATAGGATGTTGGATTGTATTGCAACCGCCACAACGGTTAGGACAGTCAATCACCAAATTTTTGCCATCCGCAAGACAAATCCTGGTAGCACTGGCTCACCGCTGACTGTTTCAGGATTCTCCAAGATTTCCGGTTCTTGATTGGGGCGGTAAATATAAACGTTTCGGTTTTTGCGGTCGATCAACAAGCCGAGTAATGTACCATTGTCAATATATTCCTGCATTTTGTTTCGCAATCCACTAAGGGTATCGCTCTGAGAACGTAACTCAATTACGAAATCTGGACAAATCGGTGCAAAAGAGGCTTTTTGTTCCTCACTTAAGGCATCCCAGCGCTCTAGTTTAATCCATGAACCATCAGGGGAGCGGATTGCTCCATTGGGTAAGGTAAAGCCAGCGCTGGAGTCAAACACTTCACCCGTACCATCTTGTTCTGCCCAATTCCCCAACTGTAGGGCAATTTTCATGTTGCGATTCCCTGTATCTGAAAAGGCTGGTGGCATAATAATCACTTCCCCACTGGCAGTACGCTCGATTCTCAAATCGCGATTGGCTAGACAGAATTCGTAGAATTGTTCAACACTAATCGATTTAAGAGCAGGAAAATTCACCGTCAGGGGGACACTTTGGGTTTGAATTAGCAGCGTCGTCATTATTTTTCCTCAGTTGCTTGCTTCCATCTCAAAACTTAAATATTAGCGCGATCGCATTTCTTTTCTTTTTTCTTCTGGGAGGTTCGCGGGTTTGATGGTTAAAGCGACAGGTGCAATATCGGAGGAATCCTCAATCCAATCATCCAATTGGTGCAACAACGCTACCGCTACTGCTGCGGCTTCCCCCCGCTTCCCTGCCATCCGGAAAGTACCAGAAACAACACTCGGTAAACTCGCTTCAGCCAGTATCTCGCGATCGCGCCAGAGTTGATAATTCGATTCATCACCAATCAGCGAGTACAGTTGATCTACATCGGGTGAGGTAGAAGGCTCCCAACCGGGGGGCAAATAATCAGGAAGACATTCCAGCATCCTTGCTTCATTGACGCGAACGCCAATACGCACCCCATAACTGATAAATGAGAATTCTGCCTCCCACTTGAGGCAATCCAATTCAAGTGAATCAGAGTTCTCTTCACTTGGTTGATTCAGACTCGCCAAGGTTAAACTTGGCATGGCAAGGTTGTCATCGGATAGAAGTCCATTGGATGCGATCAAATGGATGCGATCAAAAGCAACGACGACCGAAAGGATTCAAAATATACAATTGCTAATTAGCTTACCGTTTTGAGCCACTTTGTCAAGTCAAAATAAAAAAAATCATGTTAATCGCCAAAAAGCTCAACAGCACAGACAGGAACTGGCTCAAAACTATAACTTGGTTAATCTGAGGCAACGTCTCCTTACTCGCCATCAATACCCAATGAGTTGATATCAAGTGCGTCTTTTGACTGACGCAGGACTTATGCAGCTACACCACATATCGTGGCAAAGGTGCGTTACGCTACGCTAACACACCCTACACATAGAGGTTTTGCGTAAGTCCAATGACGAAAACTTTAACGGAGCCATATTGCGTTGGCTGATCAGACGATTGCCCGGACTTGATGTAGTCAGCCTGAAGAATATGAAAATCAGATTCTTTTTATTCCTTTTTCTTTATTGCTGTCTCTGGCAACACATACTCGACAGTTACATCCTCCGTATTACGCAGGATTAAAGCCCGATTCCTACTGTTTGCTAAATCAAGGTTTCTCAGCGAAGACCCTACTACATTTTCCAAAAGGATACTGCCAACAGCAGATATATTTTCCGTTGAGTTGGGTAATTTTTTCCGGAGTGTAAATCCACTTAAATGTATATCCTGAATCCGATTCTGACGAGAATCCACTTTTTCGATTAGGGGTCGCATGACTAGAACGGCTTCTGTATCGGGTTTACTAATATGCGCTTGTAAAATCGTTCGCCGCATCCCTTGCCCTTTAATAATTGTGTGACTGCGATTAATTTCAATGGGATGAAACAAGTCAATTTCACCAATGGGTAAATTAATCTGTACTGGGTCTTCACCAGACAGACGATTAATTAACGCCTGGAGGGATTTGGCATCATCTTTACCATCATTGGGAATAATTCCATGATCAATCGCTTCAATAATTTGAGGGGGAACCGATTGACTCATCGCCCAGCTACTGTTTGACCATAAACCTACCACATCTTGTAAGGGACTGAGCAGGCTGGCAAACCAACATAAAATAACCACAAAACCAAATAACTGGGAGACATAAAGAAAACGAGACACACTTACTTTAACCAACCGTTCCCAACCCGATCCGGCGGCGGAGATACTTTGATTCCCTCGGTTTGACCACTTTTGTTGAGCAAGGTTCATCTGAGTCCAGATTTTGATAATACAGGAACTCCACTGGGCAATTAAAAAGACAGGTAAATGAATCGGTTTAAGTCGAGATTGTCGTCCCAAAAAAATGATGGTTAAAATGATCGGTCGAGTACAAAGAATCCAACAGAGAATCAGTCCAGCGGCTAACCAATACCCTTGCACTAAACAAATTGATAACGAACCGGGAGTGATTAGAGTTGTCCAGTAACTAATCCGTTGATCCAGGAGACAATACCACATAAACCATCCCGCCTTACCTGGACCCAATCCGATCGCGCGATCGCTGTTCCGCAGCATATTCCCATACCAGCGGCGCATATTCTGGTAAGCGCGATCAACTAATGACCCAGAAATCGTCTCAATGGAATAGACAATCACATCCGGGATATAAAGCATATCGTAACCTCGGCGCAGTAGCCAATACCACGTCGTTTTATCGTCGCCAGAGAGGAATTTAAACTGTCCCCACAACCAATCATCCAACGTATCCAGTTCTAACTGATCCGCAAATGTAGGATGCAGCGCCGCCTCCGCCCGAAATAGGGAAAAGCGTCCCGTCAAACACATCACTTTTTGCGACAGGGACACAGAACACATTTGATAATGACGCTGGGATAGGCGTAAATGGAACCACTCAGAAAACAGATACGATCCCTCAACAATCGGTAATTCATCCGTCGTCAGCGCCCCCATTTTGGGAAAGAGGCGAAAAAATGGCAAACAGCGACGTAAGGTTCCAGGCGTCAGTTCAGAATCGCCATCCATTAAACCAACAACGGCATTTTGGGGTAGATTTAAACGCGCTAATTCTCGTAATCCATCCGCCATGGCTTTGCGCTTCCCTTCCCCGGTTTGTACCATTTGGATTAGGCGAATACAACTGAGTTCAGGATCAACGGATTTAAGTACCTTTAAAATGGCAGCATTTTCCTGATCACTGCTACTGGTAACCAAAAGTGTCAGAGGGTGAGAGAGGCTTTGGGCTTCTTGGGCGATTACCCGAAAGACTCGTTCCGTGATCCAGGGTTTTTCCTTATAGGTAGGGACTAATAAACAAACAGGCGGTAACTTATCCAGGGGAATGCGATCGGCTTGTTTGCGCCACCGGGGAAAAACCCAGTGTAGGTAAATCCGAGAACGAATCACTTGCAGCGCCCACCATGACCATCGCCAAATGCCGATCAGCCCCATACTAATTAAACCAGATATGCCTAATAGGTCTAATTGTTCTGGGTTACGCAGCAAGTAAAAGCCAATAAAACCGAAGGCGGAAAGACACAGCAGGGCGAACCAATTGAGATAGGACGAGATATTTTGCCAACGAAATAATCGAGTCATAGAGTTTTTGAATGTAGAGACGTGCCATGGCGCGTCTTGAATTATTTGTAGGGGCGGGTTTGACGACTATCATTTGTCACCTCACCCAGATGTAACTAAACCCGCCCCGACCAAGAGAGATTACAGTTATCATGTTTTACCTCACAAAAGATGTAACTAAACCAGGACTTACGCAGCCAAACCATATATATTGGTTAAGGTGCGTTACGCTACGCTAACACACCCTACCTATAGATCCTTTGCCTAAGTCCTATAAACTTGCAATCAAGGGAATACAGATAAAAAAAATTGAGATATAAATCCCAATTCAACGATTACCAAAAAGTTTCTTCGGAAACGTTAGCCTCACCGCTTGTCCCAATCCACAGAACTGTTGGGAATTCTCATGTTGCGGCGGCGGTGGAATTTGTACTGTAATCCGCGTCAACGGTTGTCCCACCAATTTAGGCGGAATCGCAGGCTGTAGGGCTTGAACCTGGGTCAACTTATTAAGTTGTTGCAGGTTACTAATTGGCTGAATTAAGTCAATTTCGCCCTTGACTGTTTGGGCATAACCTGCTAGTCCTACAGTCACGGGTTTATCGGTATTGATTGAACTGGCTTGTTCAGCGCTAACCACGGTTTCTACCCACAGGTTATTGCAATCGAGTAGCGTCACTATCGGTTCTAACTGATTAACTTGTTCACCTTGTTCTCGTTCCGCTGTGTAGACAACACCCGCAAAAGGCGCTGACACGTTTTGCACTTTCCGTTCGCTTTGCAGTTGTTTGAGATCATTAACCAGAGAAGGGGCATTTTTTTGTAGAGACTGGCTGTTATTTAGCTGCTGCTTGAGTTTAGCCAATTGAGCTTCCATCGTATTCACCACCACCGATTGCTGTTGAATCGTCTGCTGCAAACTAATCCGTTGATCGGACAGAACCCCGCCCATAATATTATTGCGATTACTGCGAGCAATACCCGCTTGGGCAGCATTGACCGCCTTTTGCGTCCCATCCAAGACAGATTGGGCTTGCTGGACTTCTGCTTGTGCCGATTGCCAGACTAAGCGCAACTGATCCGTTTCCTGTTCGGATACACCTCCTGCTTCTAATAACTTTTGATACCGTTGATAATCTAATTGGGCAGCTTCAGCTTTTGCCTGTGCCGCTTGAACCACAGCTTGCTGTTCCTTAATCGACTCTAAGCCCAGTTCTACATCCACTTGGCGCACGGCTTGGTCTCGACGTTCAAGTTGCTGTAACTGAGTTTTCAGTAATGCTAGGGACTGTTTTGCCGATGCTAGCTGAGTTGCATTCACCTGAATTTGCCCTTGTAATTCGAGACTTTCAAGCTGATTGCGGATTTGTTCTTGGTCTTGGGCGCGTTCTAGGCGGAGTAGGGCTTCTTGTTCTTGGGGACTGGGTTCTTGGCTAATCCGGGCGAGAAGTTGTCCTGATTTCACAACCACCCCTGGCTGGGCGTAAAATGCTTGAATATTTCCCGTGGTTGGCGCTTGTAGCCGCACAATTCGCCCGTTAATCGTGCTACCGTCTACAACTAAGTGACTGAGGCGATAGCCAATGGAGGCAATCCCCACACCAACTGCCCCTAATCCCAGCACCACAAACCCAGTTCCCACCAGGAAACGCCAGGATTGAGTAGATTTTTGGACTTCAGCCGTGGGTGAATCCTGTTCCTCCTCTGGGCGAACCAATTCCGTCCAATCGGGTGCTGGACTAGGGGTTTTAAGATGGTGTCCTTGTACTAAGTCAATCCCGACTTCTTCCACCAGTGAGAGGGTAACCGCATCGCTGACAAATTTAGCCGCCACCTGACTCAGCGCCTGAATGCCTTCGAGAATGGCTTTGGTTAAGACACGACTACTCGGTTCTGTTTTTAAGCGTTGGATGAGTTGACCATCAACTTTAACCAGATCAACCGCCAGTTGTTGACATTGAAACAATGTTAATTCGCGACTGGCAAAGTTATCCAGAACGATCGCACAACCGAGACTTTTGAGTTCGCGGACAAATGCCCGAATTGTGGGAAAATCTTTGGCGATGGTTGATTCGGTTAGCTCAAAACTTAGTTGCTTCGGGTCAACTCCTGATTGATCCAGAAGTGTTTGAATATATTCGATTAGTTCAAAGTTATTTAATCCCTCTCCCGAAAGATTAATCGACAGGCATCGATCCGGCTGTTCCGCTAAGAGTTCTATTCCCTTGCGAATAACGGCGCGATCAGCCTTTTGCAGTTGTCCGGTATCCGACAACGTGGGTAAGAATTCCTGGGGTAAGTGCAGATTTCCGGCTTCGTCTCGCCAACGCAGAAGTATTTCATTGTGTAATACAGCACCCGTCGCCGTTTGATAAACGGGCTGAAACCACAGTTCTAATTTCCCGGTACTGAACGTATCCATTTGAGCGAGGACAGACTCTGGCGAGTGTAAGGTCTCTAGCAGCATAAATTAAGTTCAAGCAGGTAGATACAAATCAAGCACCGAATTAATATCTCTGACGGAAAAATTGCCATAAAATTCCCCTCAGAAACCTCCCAGCAACGTTGTGCCAGGTTACAGCCTCACTTCGATCCGTGAGGGTCGAGCGACAACCTTCGAGCCAAAATAAATTTGGCAGTTTTGTTAGCGAATCAGCTAAAACTCTTGAGGTATGGCACGTCAACGCTCAAATCCTGCACCCTAAACCGCGTTGGTTTGCCTAAGATCTAGTTGTGTTAAGAAAGTTCAACTAATATCATAACCACAGGCAAGAGCGATTGTCAGGGGTTGGGCGTTGAATTTGTCTCAATTTCACGTCCTGAAAGGAATTAAGCGATTTTAAGCATGGCGAAGACTTGCCAGTATGGGTTTCAATGTAACATGGTAGAGCTTGATACTTTACCGCACTAAGCTTACGCGATCGCTCTATTCGGAAAAACCTATGAGAATTCTAGTTACAGGTGGTGCTGGTTTTATTGGTTCCCATCTCGTTGATCGGTTAATGGAAGCAGGTCATGAAGTTCTCTGTCTGGATAACTTCTATACTGGCACCAAGCGAAATATCGTCAAATGGCTGAATCATCCCTACTTTGAACTGATCCGCCACGATATTACCGAACCGATTCGCGTCGAGGTTGACCAAATTTACCATCTAGCTTGTCCAGCTTCGCCCATACACTATCAGTACAATCCTGTCAAGACGATTAAAACCAATGTTATGGGTACCCTCTATATGTTGGGGTTAGCCAAGCGGGTAGGGGCGAGATTTTTATTAGCTTCAACCTCGGAAGTGTATGGTGATCCGGAAGTTCATCCTCAACCCGAAGAATACCGAGGAAATGTTAATCCAATTGGACCGCGCAGTTGTTACGACGCTGAAACTGAAATTTTAACGGAAAATGGCTGGGTTCCTTTTCCCCAATTACAGCCAGGGGTGCGAGTGGCGACTCTTAATCCCGATAATCAAGTCGAGTATCACGTCCCGGACGAGTATATTGTGCAGCCTTACGTGGGTAATTTGCTCCGGTTTGCCAATGCTAAATTCGATCTGTGTGTAACGCCAAATCACTGGATGTATGTACGCAGTAAAACCGGAAAATTGCAATTTTTGCGTGCGGATGAAGACCGACATTGGCATTCTTGGCGTGTCCCTACCGGGGGTGAGTTTCAGGGAGAAGAACCAGAATGGTTTGAACTGGGAACTGCACCGAAAAATGCCAAGGTGAGAGTCGAGCGAATTCGGATGGATGATTGGTTAGAATTCCTCGGTTACTACATTTCTGAAGGCTGCGTTCATGTCCGACGACGAGGGCGGGTTGTTGGTGGACGTGACTATGAGGTGGCTGACTATAACATTTTGATTGCCCAAGAAAATCCAGAGGGTCGAGCTAAAATAACCCACTGTTTAAACAACCTCGGCTTTAAGTTTTTCTCATCAGATGACCACCAATTCCGGATTTGTAGTAAACAACTGGCGGAGATTTTATGTCCTCTGGGTAAGTCGGGTGAGAAATATATTCCGCGCCAGTTTTTCTCGTTATCCAAGCGTCAGTCGCTGATTTTGTTTAAGGCATTAATCATGGGAGATGGTTCCCAGCGCGGAGATGGCTATGTTTATTACACGAAATCAAAACAACTGGCTGATGATGTCCAAGAGTTAGCCATGCGTTGCGGTTATGCGGCGTCTGTTGTGTCTCATGCTGTGGGTCGTGATTTATATCGGGTGAATATTCGACCTATAAAAGACGCTCATTTAATCACCCCAGAGCCATTTCGATATGCTGGCAATGTTTACTGCGTTAATGTGCAGAATCATGTGGTGTGTGTGCGTCGCCATGGACGAGTCGCGTTTTGCGGGAACTGTTACGACGAGGGGAAACGAGTGGCGGAAACGTTGGCGTTTGATTACCATCTGCAAAACGGTGTGGACATTCGGGTGGCTCGTATTTTTAATACCTACGGCTCTCGGATGCTGGAAAATGATGGGCGAGTTGTAAGTAATTTTGTGGTGCAAGCGCTTAAAGGTGAATCGTTAACGGTGTATGGTAAGGGTTCACAAACGCGCAGTTTCTGTTATGTATCGGATTTAGTAGAAGGATTAATTCGGTTGATGAATAATGAACATACCGGACCGATTAATCTGGGGAATCCGGATGAGTATACGATTTTACAATTGGCGCAGGCGGTGCAAAATATGGTGAATCCGGATTCAGAAATTATCTTTCAGGATTTACCGCAAGATGACCCGCAACGTCGCCGTCCGGATATTACGAAAGCGAAGACGTTACTGGGTTGGCAACCGACTATACCTTTACAGGAGGGGTTAAAAACGACAATAGAGGATTTCCGCGCGCGATCGCTTAACGGCTGAAGGGTATTCCCTTGTTTCCAGTTAAGCGACTACAGTATTAACTCATAGGGGCATAGGGGCTTACTAGGACACGAATCAATCCGCTAGATAGCCCTGAGTCCTACCATCTACCAGAGAGGATCAGCTCATGCGCGTTTGTGTTATTGGTACTGGATATGTTGGCTTAGTAACCGGGGTGTGCTTAGCCCATATCGGACACCATGTTATTTGTGTGGATAACAATGAGGACAAAGTCAAATTAATGAAATCTGGGCAGTCGCCCATCTATGAACCGGGATTATCGGAACTGATGCAAGCTTGCAGTGATGCGGGCAGTTTGGAGTTTACCTCGGATTTGGCGAGGGGTGTCGATCATGGCGAAATTCTGTTTATTGCGGTGGGAACGCCAGCATTACCCAATGGTGAAAGTGATACTCGCTATGTGGAAGCCGTAGCCCGTGGGATCGGCAATCACCTGAATGGGGGCTATAAGGTGATTGTGAATAAGTCAACGGTGCCAATTGGTTCTGGGGATTGGGTACGAATGATTGTCATGGATGGTGTCGCTGATCACCAAAAGTCCTCTGGAGGTACGACGTCAGACACAAGTGTTGAGTTTGATGTGGTGAGTAATCCGGAGTTTTTGCGGGAAGGATCAGCGATTTATGATACCTTTAACCCCGATCGCATCGTGTTGGGGAGTAATAGCGATCGCGCTATTTCCATGATGCAGGAACTCTATGCGCCAATCGTTAAGCGGGAACCGGCTGAAGATAAATCCCTCCCCCCGGTTCCGGTGGTGGTGACGGATTTGAGTTCAGCGGAAATGGTGAAATATGCCTCCAATTCCTTTTTAGCTACCAAAATTAGCTTCATTAACGAAATCGCCAATATCTGCGATCGCGTGGGCGCGGATGTGACTCAAGTCGCCCAAGGCATTGGTTTAGATACTCGCATTGGTGGTAAATTCCTGCAAGCTGGGATTGGTTGGGGCGGTTCCTGTTTTCCGAAGGATGTCTCGGCGTTGATTCATACGGCGGATGATTATGGGTTCGATGCTCAACTGTTGAAAGCAGCGGTGAGTGTCAATCATCGTCAGCGCTTAATTGCTGTGGAAAAACTCCAGCAAGAACTTAAAATCCTCAAAGGGAAAACAGTGGGATTGTTGGGATTAACCTTTAAGCCGGATACGGATGATATGCGCGATGCTCCC
The DNA here is from genome assembly GCF_040222985.1 of Coleofasciculus sp. F4-SAH-05. Taxonomy (NCBI): domain Bacteria; kingdom Bacillati; phylum Cyanobacteriota; class Cyanophyceae; order Coleofasciculales; family Coleofasciculaceae; genus Coleofasciculus; species Coleofasciculus sp. F4-SAH-05. The sequence continues at coordinate 42,125 of NZ_JAVKBY010000254.1, read as the reverse complement.
GCACTGATTCTGATTGAAAATCTCAATCGGTTGGGCGCAAAAGTGAAGGCTTATGATCCGATTATTTCATCGAGTGGGATGAGTCACGGTCTATCTGGTGTGCAGGTGGAAGGTGATCCCGATCGCTTGGCAGATGGCTGTGACGCTTTGGTATTAGTCACCGACTGGGAACAATTCCAGAGTCTGGATTATGGCAAGATGGCGAAGCTGATGCATAATCCCGTGCTTATTGATGGTCGTAACTTTCTCGATCCTAACGTGCTAGAAGACGCTGGGTTCCGCTATGTCGGAGTTGGGCGTTAATTTTTCTAAGTGTTGATTGATAGGGGTGGGTTTGGTTGTTTCCCTTCGCGTGACATCCTCCAGCACTCTAATCGCAGATTAGAGTGCTGGGTTATAAGTAGGTGGACATAATTAACGTGAACGGTGAAGAACTCGCGAGAGCGAGAAGCAAGCTACGTCATTCGTCATTTGTCATTCGTCCTTCGTCCTTTGTAAGTGTAAGGGTTTGATATCATGTCCGCCGAAATAACCCTTAAAAATTAATGCGACGATAGATTTCAGACAGGGGAACTTCTATGTTTAAACTGTGCAGGACGATCACCTGCTCAAGGTTAGAGTACACTTGCCACAGCCAGCGATCATTACTGCTAGGCTCAAGATTATGATACTGCTCAATGTAGGGTTCAGCTTGGCTCACCAGCAGATATTCACAAAAACTAGCAAGAGAACGATATTTTCTGAACTTTTCACCTCGATCATAGGCTTCCGTAGAAGGCGATAGAACTTCGACAATCAGGAAAGGATTGAGAATTTCATCATTGCGCTCACCATTGAACTCTGGGAAGCCATTAACCACCATCAAATCAGTATAAGTCCCACACTGATATTCAGGAATCCAAACTCGCAAGTCGCTGTTATACAAACGAAAATCGGTATCTCTGAGCAAAAACCCCAAGTAAATTAATAAGTTGCTAGCGATCGCACTATGGGCTTCAGAACCTCCCGACATTGTAATAATCTCTCCGTTGCGGTATTCATGACGTTCCGGGTGGGTTTCTTCCATCGCCCGATACTCGTCTAGCGTGAGGCGAGTTGTTCCTACATCTGGGGAACTGGTTTGAGCAAAGACCACAATCAGACCTCTTGAATCATTACATCCTTACCTCTAATCTAAAACGATTGAACGCACCCCAGCTAATCCAGCTCTCGGACAAAAGACATGGCAGTATCGACAACGAGAGTGTGATAAATCGGCGTAAGTAAAATGAAAATGGCTAGCCCCCTGCTCTGCGAGAGCTTCTTTAAGCTGAAGTTCCCCCCGTCCAGATGTACTAAGTAGTCTGACAAAAGTAAAGTTAACGGTGGAGATTAGGCAACAGGCAACAGGCAACAGTAAGGGTTTGAGGCTTGTTAACATTTCTTAGTAAAGTGAACAGAATTGTATGTTCAGATACTTACACCCAGGCTAAAGCCTTATCCCCTGATTCCCCTTGGCAAATTCTTTCAATATGTTAAAACTGAGAAGTTAAGGCGTAGTTGTAGAGGAATGCTCACTTGCCACTCCAATTCCCCAAAGGTTATGGAGGCTCTCTTAACGGACGCATTAAACTAGATAGGGACTGGTGATTCATCCCGCGCTGAATGAAAAATTACAGCCTAGGGAACCTATCGCCAGATGAGCTAAAAATTACTCAGGGGTGCAATTTTCGCTCTAAGAGCGAAAAATTTGTGAAAATACGGTCTACGAAATGAGTACCCATTCGGTAAAGTCAAAGTATCTGCATCTGTTATAGTGTTGCACTCGCCAACACCGTTAGCTGATTGAACTTTTGATCAAAGGAGGTTGATGAGAACGCGATCGCTGTTTCGGCAACGAGCGCAGGAATAGTCACTCAAGGCTTCGGGCGCTCAATGTCTTGTACCTTTGGGTGAAATTACTAGGGGACGGATTCAGGCTTTGCCCAAACCGTTCTATTTACAGCTAAACGTTTCTCGAATTAACTCCCTTAAATTGTTTAGTCAACTATCATTGACTCGGCAAAATTTCCGGGTGAGGATTAGTTCGTAGGTGAACGGTTGCGGCAAGAGTACCCTAAAAAATATGGTGGGAATTGACCTATCAATTTTCTGGAATTCAGACGTAACCGAGTGGTTTTAGCTAAAGCAGGTGGATGTTTATAACCAAAAAGCGTCACTGGCTATCCTCCATTATCTATTAAGACAAGATTCAACCTTCATTCAACCAAGGTTATATGAATCGCCAAGGACTAAGTCCTTTGCTAAAGTGGCGACAGGGTGCAGGGCAAACATCAATCGGTCAAACCAACTCCGGTAATGAACTTAATAGTCCCTGATTCTCAACGATTCGGCTTGCTTAAGCCGCTGCTATGGATTAATCTGCTTAGTATTGGATCACTTATCGTTTTCTGGACGCTAGGATTACTTGAAATTAAACCCGCTCAGGCGACTCTACCTGACTCAGAAGTCGCCAATCAGCAAGATATTGGACAAGAAAAACCGTCCGGTGATTTCCAATTATCTCTGAATCAAGCCGATCGCTTGCATAAACCTGGTTCTGAGCTAAACCAACATCCAGATCCAGCGCCCGTTTCTGCCCAAAGGGTGGAGCATGTCTCAAGACGAGATACTGCTGGCTCGACAAGCCTGAATTCTAACCCTTCAGTCGTAGCCCTTGAACCTAATGCTATTGCGGCGAAAATTGATGAAACCCTTGACCAAACCGTTCCAGCCAGACACGAGGAACGACAAAATAACGACAATAATCCCGCCTCCATCGATAGGGCAAAAGATAGCGGAACAGGGAGAACAGAAGACGTAGAAACTAGAGCGTATTCCAACCGTATTGCTTCCCCCATCCCCAATCCCCCGATTCAAGCTAGTCTATCAACTCAGTCGGGTTTATTCGAACTAGCTTTAAACTCTGCTCACCAACCCTTAGCTATTGAGGAAGAACCGTTTATTCCCGAATTTTCCTCTGATCACAATTGTCACGATTCAACCCCCTGTAACCAACCCCTTACCACTGAAACCTCAGTCCGGTTTAGGGATACCTTCGAGGTGAAGGTGGCGCAGCTTCCAACTCTGTTCCAAAATTCATCTCCCCTCCCTGTACCGACAAACTCGATTCCTCTGGGTTCTACGGGATCTAACTCAGGACAGCTTCCCGCCTTTCCCACGGTTATTTCACCGAATGTTCAACCCCAGGGCGTGAATCCCTACACCCAAACTTGGGGACAGCCCTCTTCGTTTACTCAAACACCTAATACTATCCCTACGGCCGGTACTGGGGCGGCGATGAGTCCTAACTCCTACACCCCAACCTGGGGACAGTCCCTGTCTGGAACCCAAACGCCTACGGTTATCCCCATGCCCAATGCGGGGGCGGCTATGGGTAATAATCTTTACAATCAACCTGGGGGACAATCCTCTTCTTTTGTCACCCAAACGCCTAATCTTATCCCTATGCCCGGTGCTGGGACAGCAGGTGTCAATCCCTACAACCAACCGGGAGGACAACCCTCTTATATTGTCCCCACTCCTAACTTTATTCCTGTGTCAACTCAGGGTTTTCCTGGAGGAGTCAATCCTTACAATCCAGGGGGACAAGTCCCTTATCTGCCTCAAACCGTAATCTTGGTTCCTGTCCAAACCATGGGAATGCCTCTAGGGGGTAATCCCTACAACCCAGGGGGAGGACAAGTTCCTTATTTGCCTCAAACCTTTATCCTTGTGCCAGTACAACCCATGGGAGTTCCCATGGGGGGAAATCCTTATAACGTGGGCGGGGGGCAGGTTGCTTACATTCCCCAAATGTCCCAAGTTGGCTTAACGGTACCGACTCAGATTCCAGTTGGGTTTAATCCCTATAATCCTGGTGGCGGACAGTTTTCCTACTTACCTCAAAACCAAGCCGTTTTACCTGCACCGATTAATCCAAATCCCCAAAATTTTAACGGTTATAATTCGGGTAGCGGACAGGTTTCCTATTTACCGCAAAACCAAGCCGTTTTACCTGCACCAATTAATCCAAATCCCCAAAATTTTAACGGTTATAATCCGGGTAGCGGACAGGTTTCCTATTTACCGCAAAACCAAGCCGTTTTACCTGCACCAATTAATCCAAATCCCCCAAATTTTAACGGTTATAATCCGGGTAGCGGACAGGTTTCCTATTTACCGCAAAACCAAGCCCCCTTACCTGCACCAATTAACCCAAATTCACCAAATTTTAACGGCTATAATCCAGCGACAGGACAGGTTTATGCCCAGCCGCAAACCCAAGCCGCACTACCTCCAATGGTTAATCCCACGGTCAATCCGTCCAATGGGATGAATACAGTGGCACAGTCTCCTTTCGGATCACCCAATCCAGTCGTTGTACCCGGTACAGCTAACCCAACATTACCTCCCCCCATTCCCATTACTCCGCCAACATTAAGACGACCTCAGTCCAATCCATCCTCCTCTCTGCTACGCAGCACAGCCTTACGAGATCCTTCCTTAGCATTCCAAGGAAGCTATGTGGTACAGGGCGACTCTTCTGTGGCGCGGGCGCGGTTGGCTGGTGTCTATCCTCTAACTCCGAAAGCGCTATTTGCTGCCACGTTAGATTTAACTAGCGAAGATAGTGGTTTAGCTGATTCTCCCAACCAGGGATTAAACATTAATGAACTCTATTTTTCTACCGCTCCGTTTACCGATTTACCGAATTTGCGCTTTGTACTCGGTCAACTCGATTTAACGTCTTACTTTGATCGCAATAGCTTTGCTAAAGATGGGGTCACCCATTTCTTTAATCCGGTTTTTCAAACCAATCCAGCCTTAAGTGCCACCGGAATTTCTTCTCGTCCCGGCGTCTTGGTTAATTGGACATTGACCGACACTATTGAAGCCAAAGCAGCGGCGTTTTCATCATCGGGAAGTATTGGTGATTTTGCCTTAGATGGATTTGCCGGTGAAGTGGGTTTACGTTATGGCAATGGCATTATTCGCGGCACTTATGCCACCAATCGCGATGCGGGTTCAGAAACAGGATTTAACGAAATTTTCTCCATCGCACGCGGGGACAATAATGTGGGACTGGAAGAAGATGATCGGGAAGAGGCGTATGGTCTCAATGCTGAATACTTTATCCCTGATTGGAATATGGGCATCTTTGGTCGCTATGGTCGGTATATCAACCGAGAAATAGACGAAGCGGCGACGACCTATAGTTTTGGTGTGAGCTTTTTGGATGTATTTACCCAAAATGATCGCCTAGGATTAGGCTATGGGCAAGAATTATCGAATAACCAAGGAGAAGAAGATCCCGACGTTTTAGAACTATTCTATGATTTCCGATTCTTACCCAATCTCCGTCTAGGATTTACCATCCAGCAACGCAATAACTTCTCCGAAACCGATGTCGGTGTCCGCTTAAAAACTGAATTTGATGTGATTCCTATCGATTGAACAGAGCCGGGGTAGATGGGGGAGATGGGGGAGATGGGGGAGATGGGGGAGATGAGGGAGATGGGGGAGAGAATTTACATAAGACGAATGACAAATGACAAATGACAAATGACGAATGACGAATGACAAATGACTAAACTCATTGGATTAGGATTAGCTGGATTAGCCATTAGCGCACCGATGGTGTACACCATCCCGGCTGTTTATGCCCAAACCGTACCCACAGCCGTTCGCGAAGCCTTTTCACTGCTGAGTCAAGGACGAGTCCAAGACGCGATCGCGGCATTTGAAGCAGCGGTACGGCGCTATCCGGATTCCTTGGATGCCAAGTTAGGGTTAGCGATCGCTCATCGACGACAGGGGAATCTTGACCAAGCCTGGAATGCTTATCAACAAGTATTGGCACAAGATCCCACCAATGCATTAGCCTTAAAATCAGTGGGTCTATTCGGAACCTATCGATCCGAATGGCAGGTTCAGGGAATCGAAGCCCTCACCACATTACTGAATCTCAATCCCAACGATATCGAAGCCCGGGCGTTGCGAGCCCAACTCTACGGTTTTCAACAACAATTTGCCGAAGCCTTAGCGGACTATCAAATTGTCCTACAAGGAAATCCCCCACCCAATATTTTGCTGGGGGCGGCGGAAACCTTTACCAATAGCGGTAACCCCGAACGGGGATTGGAACTGTTTAACCGTTACCTGGCGACAGGAGGACAAATTACTGGGTATCCCGCCCTCGCTTATGCCAGCGCCTTACAAGAAACCGGGAATCCGGCGGCGGCTGTCCAGATTCTGGAAGGACAACTGCGATCGCCCCAACTCCTCTCTGATCAACAATTGGCGATTTTTACCCGAACGGCTTTATCCCAAGCCTATCTCGCCAATCAACAGCCCACTGACGCCTTAAATATCTTAACCCCCCTACAAGGCAATCCTAGTGCAACATTACCCTTAGCACGAGCGCTGAATGAGATTCGCAATCAGACAGGGAACCAAGCCCTGACTCAACAAGTTGCGAATTTATATAATCAGGCGCTCAATCAAACCCCCAACCCCGAACCCAAACTTTTACGGGAAATTGCTGACGTATTTAGCGGATTACCCAACCAACAGCAAACCGCTTTGAATCTCTATCGACAACTCATCAGCTTACAACCCAATGACCGCACTCTCTTAGTCAAACAAGTCGCCTTGGAACGGGAACTGGGGTTAATTTCCGAAGCCGAACTCAAAGCCCGTCTATTAAGCGCCCTGCAACCGCTCCCGGCTGATCCTAGTCAACGCCAACTCATCGCCCAAGCTTTAGCCGGGATTGAACCCCCAGGACCGGAATTATTACCTATTTACACCAATCTCCTCCAATCTGGTGTCAATGTTCCCTTCTTAAATTTCCGCATCGCCCAGATTTTGTTAGAAAACGATAACCTTGCTGGAGCAAGACAGGCGTTAGCTGCTTATACAGCTACCCCCGCAGGTGCGGAAGACTTAGCCCCCCAATTGTTAGCCGCAGAAATTGAGCGTCGGGAAGGAAACTTAGAAGCCAGCGCCCAGCGTTATCAGGCTTTAATTACCAGTAATCCAGCCGAACGAGATCTTCTCAACGCGGCGATACGGGGATTGGCAAATATACGACTACAACAAAATCGTCCCACAGAAGCCCTGGCTGTATTTGATCAGTTAATTGCCCGTAATCCCCAGGACACAACACTGCAACTCGCCCGCGCTAACCTAGCATATCAGGCGGATCTGATTTCAGAATCCCAAGCCCAAGGGGTTCTCAATTACTGGCTACAGACTCAACCCGCTACCAATGCACCGCCAGAACTATTTACTCTGGTGGGAGCATTACCGCCATCTCCTGAACGGGAGGCACTTTATAACAGACTGCTTCAGCTTGATCCAACGAATCTGCCTGTACAAATTCGCTCAATTCAGCTTATCGCCCAACGCAGTCCCGAACAAGCCAGAGTTAGAGTCGCGCAATTAGTCGCCCGTGATCCCACCAACATCCGCAACTACTTTTTACAAGGACAAATTGGTCAAGCGATCGATGATTTAGAACTCGCTGAACAAGCCTATCAGTTAATTTTATCTGCCCAACCCGATAATCAAGAGGCATTATCCGCCCTAGCTGGGGTTCGATTCCGACAGCGCCGATTAGATGAAGCCAGAAATCTCTATTCTCAAGCCTTAGCCCTTGACCCTAATAATCAAGGAATTCGTCAAGCAATGATTGGACTGAAACGAGTTCAAGATGATCAACTAGAAGCCTTAGCGGATTTAGAAACCATGCAAGTTGAACAATTGCAACAAGGAGGAACGTTAGATCCAGAACTATCGACTCAAATGCAACAAATTCGGGAAGACTTTTTACAACGACGAGGATTTCAACCCCCATGGGAACGGTTCTAGTGTGCGCGTATGTAGGGGCGGGTTTTACCGATAACCTTGAGACTCAAACCACTCACTTAACTCGCACCCGCCCCGCCTAAATGACATAAGACGAATGACGTGAGGGGAATGACAAATGACAAATGACAAAGGACAAATCGATTTAGGGGGAAACTTGCCCAGGGTTCTTAAACGCTGGGTTCGTAGTAGGCACTTTAGCAGAAGAAGCGCTAAAGCGCTGACTACAAGCATGACTATAAGCGCTATGTTACTGCTGTTGAATCTCACCAGTTGTGTATCCATAAAATTCTCCGAACCTGAACCACCGGAAGCCTCGGTTTCCCCTTCTCCCTCTCCAGTAACGGCTTCCCCCGTGGCTGATTTTCCCGTTTTATCCCCATCGCCGCCTATCCAGGATATACTCGAACAAAGCTGGGTCATCTACAGACAACAATTTATTCAAGAAGACGGACGAGTAATCGACTACGAAGCGAGCGATCGCTCTACTTCAGAGGGACAAGCCTACGCTATGCTCAGGGCTGTATTGATTAATGACCCAAACACATTTGCCCTCACCTTAGACTGGGCAGAAGCGAACCTGCATCGACTCTCAGAAACTGGCGAACCTGAAGACAATCTTTGGGTTTGGCTGTGGGGTCAAGATGATCAGGAAAATTGGGGTGCCATTGATCGAAATTTTGCCAGCGATGCTGATATTGATGCGATTACCGCATTAATTTGGGCATCCCGCCGCTGGAATCGCCCAGACTACCTAGAGTTAGCGCGAATCAAGCTGCGCGATTTGTGGGACTACTCCACCATCGCTGGACCCGATGGCAAGCGTTATCTCCTTCCTGGACCCAAGCAAGCCTTTGTTCCCTCACCATCAACGCTTTATCTCAATCCCTCCTATCTCGCCCCTTATGCGTTTCGCCTGTTTGCTCAGGTTGATCCCGAACGAGACTGGCTGAGTTTGATAGATAGTAGCTACTACGTCTTAGAAAACTCCTCAAAAGTTTCGGCGGTTGGGTTACCGAGTGACTGGATTGCTTTGGATTTACAGACCAATCAATTTCAGTCCATACCCCCACAGAGCAAACTGAAAAGCGTCTATAGCTTTGATGCGTATCGCGTCTGGTGGCGAGTCGCTTGGGATGCCGAATGGTTTCAATCAACGGAGGCACTCAATTACCTGAAAACAGCAACCCAATACCTTGAAGATCAATGGCAATCGTCTTCTCGCTTGCCAGCTCGCATTAACCTCGATGGAGAATCATTAGTTAAATACGATGCCACCTCCCAATATGCCATGCTTTATATCGCTATGCGCTTAATTAATCCGGCTCTAGCTGAACAACTATTAGAGAGTAAACTTGTACCCCAATACAATCAGGGAATTTGGGATGATGAATCTGCCTACTATACTCAAAACTTAGCCTGGCTCGCCCTTGTATCACCTGACCTGGTAATGAATTCCGAATTTTTCCAATCCCAGCAGCAGTTTTCCAGAAATGCAATAAGGAAATGATACAGAGGTCAATCTCCTCTGTCAAGGCTTTAAACCATTAAGAATTTATTCGTAACCCGAATAATCGCATCTTATATCAGGGTGGCATCGAGTCGAATACCGATTCAGAGGACTAGAAAATGTCACCACCGTTTCTACAAATAACCGGGTTCAGTCAACCTGTTACTCCTTGGACTGAAGCGGGAATGCTATCTACAAACACGCCTATTTCTAATAGATTTCGTGAGTCAACGATGTAACTTGTCATCGTTTCGGGGACATTTGTCCGTAAACCCTTACGACGGACGAATGACAAATGACAAATGACAAATGACAAATGACAAAACCGTAATAGTTCTCCTATGAAACGCCTGTTTCGTCACTCCCAATCTCCAAATCCTTCCACCCATCGCGGACGTCAGCGCTCCACCCGTGTATCTACAGGAACGCGACTCGGATTGTTGCTTCTGTGTAGCGTTTTAGTCGTCGGGCTGGTGATCACGACCAACTTTGCCGTCGCTCAAAGCGACAGTAGCCTGCAAGAGCAGGAAGATCAGTTAATTCGTGAATATACCCTACCCACCACGCCCCAGAAAGAACCTGTTTACAAACCCGCTCCGGCGTCTCCCCCGAAAAAATCCACATCGCCAACGCGCAAGCGAACGACGCCTGCACCTAGTCAACCGCCGCCGCAGAGCCAGCCCACTCGTTCCGCACCGGCATCAACTGAACCCGAAGCACCTGCACCCGCACGTCGTTCTCCTGCACCCTCCTCACCTGCTCGCGAGGAAGAAACGGCAGAGGCTGAACCCTTACCCACAGAAGAATACATCCTGCAATTCAATCGCTCCCCCATCGTCGGGAACCGCTTCCGATTCCGAGGTGTGTATTCTGAAGCGCGACTCGGTTTTACCCGTCCCCGGGGCTGGAAAATCCAAGGGGCGAAAGCCCTAATTCGGTTCCAGCATTCACCTGCCCTAATTGCCAAGGACTCCAATCTCACCGTCCGAGTTAATGGCACGAGTGTGGGTTCAGTCCCCCTCAACCGCCAACAATCGGAAATCGGCAGCGTCCTCTTCAACGTCCCCTCCCGACTGATTCAGGACTATAACGAACTGACGATTGTCGCTCGCCAAAGTAATGACGAAAAATGTAGTGATCCGGGTGACCCCACGCTTTGGACAGAAGTACTACCGGATTCAGAATTACAGTTTGAATATCAGCCCCAACCGATTCCGCTCAACTTTAGCCGCTATCCCTATCCTTTCTTTGACGACCTCAGTTTAGATACCAATCGCATTGTTTATCTCTTGCCCAAGGTTAACGACACCTGGTTAACCGCCGCGTCTCGCTTTCAAGCCGCATTAGGCAGAATGGCAGAATTCCGTCCCATTGATACGGACATCATCAACGATTTAGAGGATGTCGAGTGGGGTCAACGGTTGGTCGTCATTGGCACACCCGCCGAACAACCTGCATTAGCGGATTTGGATCTGCCCTTTAGCATCAGTGGCAACCAAATTTTAGATGGGAACCAAGTCGCTTTACCCAGTGACGTGGGTATCTTAATGATGACCACCACCTTAGATGGGGCGGTTCCCGTTTTAGTGGTGACAGGCAATGGGGCGGACGGTGTTGCCAAAGCTGCCCAGTTTTTAGTCCAGCCTGACAGCCGTAAATTTGGTACAGGTCAAGCTGTATTGGTGAATAGCCTCAAAGAGATAGACACACCATCACTCCGGAATTGGCCCGGTTATTTACCGGAAAAAAATTCCTTTACCCTCAGCGAAATTCAAACCCAAGCCAACGGGGAGCCATTTCAAGACATCACGGTACGCGGGTCAGGCGCCCCCCCAATTCTGATTGATTTTCACGCTTTGCCGGATGACCAATTTGCCCGGGGAAGTTCCATGACTATGCACTATAGCTATAGTCCGCAAGTTAATCCCCGGACTTCTGCGGTAGAAGTCTTACTGGATGGAACGTTTATCGGTGGGGCGCGGTTGAGTTCAGAAGACGGTGCCAAGCGAAAACGATTGAAGGTAGATTTACCGCCGCACTTAATTAAACCCGATTCCCAAGTGGAAGTGGCATTCCGCCTCAATCCCAGAGAACCGGGTGTATGTGGTAAAGTCACTGACCAACAATTGACGGGAACTCTCCATGCAGACACTAGCTTCAACCTGAACCGCCAACAATCGGTACAACTCCCCGATTTAGAACTGTTCCAGGAAGGTTATCCCTTTGCTGCACCCCAGGATTTGTCCAGAACCGCGATTGTGGTGCCGGATTCTCCGAGTAATACGGATTTGCTGACGCTGTTAACTATTAGCGAACGTCTGGGACGACTGAGTAAGGCAGATTCAGTTAATTTAGATGCCTATACAACGACAACGTTGCCTGCTGAGGTGCGCGAGAGTCACCATTTGGTGGGAATTGGTACCAGAGAGCAATTTCCCTTCCCCGAGGTGTTTGATGGCAGTGGTTTCCGCTTACGGAATGCTTTTTCTCGCCAATGGAATCAAGGCAGCATTCAATCGTTACCAGATAACGAAGGCATGATTAAGGAAGTTATGTCACCTGATAACAAGGAACGGGTGCTGTTGGCGCTAACGGCACAGACATCGAATGGGTTAGCACGAGTGCTTGAGGTGATTAAGAAAGATCCGTTTTTCTTCCAACTCCAGGAAGATACGGTACTGATCAGCAGCAATCAGCAAGATTCGGCTAGCTATGATCCGGATGCCTACACATTGGAATTCTTAGAACGTGCGCCTTCGACTCGTCGGATTGAAAATACGGGAGTGTTGAGTAAGGTGTCACGCTTTATTCAAGACAATTGGTTTTTCTTACCGGCTGGCATTTTCGCGATCGCGCTTTTGCTCTATGGGATTTCTCAGTTCTATCTCAAGCGACTTAGTGATCAAAAGAGTCATTAGTTATTGGTCATTTGTCATTAGTCATTGGTCATTAGTCATTTGTCATTAGTCATTGGTCATTTGTCATTTGTCATTTGTCATTTGTCATTGGGAAAATCTTCCCCATCTCCCTCATCTTCCCCTGCTCCCCCAGCTCCCCCTGCTCCCCCAGCTCCCCCAGCTCCCAGACGTTGCATGCAACGTCTCTACATTGCTCCCCCTGCCTTCTACCTTCTTGTTCACTAACCCTTACCATTGAATATGTCTTCATCTTCATCTAAATTCCAGCGATTTCGTCCCCGACGCCCTTTTGCCACTGACTGGCTAGTTGATGTTCTGCCTCGGTTTTTTGACCGTACATTGGAACGCATTGGTATCAGTCATTTAAAATGGCTGGTTCTATTTCTACTGGTGATTTCGATTCCCCTAGTGATTACCCCACTCAAGGTTTGGCAGCAAGGGGTTGTCGCTTTTTTTGTTTTGGCGATCGGGCAAGTGGTTGTGCGAGCGGAAAACCGCGTTAATGATAAACAAATTAGTGAGTACTATCACCTATTTTTAGTGTGGTTGAGTTTAGTCACTACCTCTCGCTATCTTTACTATCGCCTCAACTACACGCTCAACTTTGATGCCTTTATCAATGGCTTATTTTGTGTATTGCTGTTGATCGCTGAACTCTATGCCATCCTCACCCTAGTCCTAGCTTATTTTCAAACCTTGCATATTCAAGACCGTGAACCAGTCGATTTGTCGGCATATCCTCAAGACCAGTGGCCCAAGGTCGATATCTATATTCCCACCTATAACGAAGATGTCGAAATTGTCCGCAAAACGGCAATTGGAGCCATTGCAATTGACTATCCGGAAGACAAAAAAAAGGTTTATGTTTTAGATGATGGTCGAGCCGAGAAATATAAAGCCCGTCGCGAAAAATTACGAAAAATGTGCGAAGAAGTTGGCTGCACGATGATGACGCGGGATAATAACGAACATGCCAAGGCGGGGAATATTAATACCGCGTTTCGTCGCACCAAAGGGGATTTGGTCATGATTCTTGACTGTGATCATATTCCTGTCCGAGATTTCCTTAAACACGTAGCGGGCTTCTTTTTTGATCCAAAACTGGCTTTTGTGCAAACCCCCCACTGGTTTTTTAATCCCGATCCTTTTGAACGGAACCTGCGTACAGATGGCAGGATTCCAGTTGGTAATGAGTTATTTTATAAAGTCCTCCAAAAAGGGAATGACTTTTGGAATGCGGCATTCTTCTGTGGTTCAGCGGCAGTCATTCGCAAAGAATATGCCCTACAAGTGGGTGGGATTGCTACCGAAACCGTAACTGAAGATTGTCATACTGCATTCCGATTGCATTCTCTGGGATACAAGTCATTTTACTACGATAAAATCATGATTGCGGGTTTGGCGCCAGAAAACTTTTCCTCTTATGTGGGTCAGCAAGTCCGATGGGCGCGGGGTATGGCGCAGATTTTGCGGATTGAAAATCCAGTGTTAAACCGTAAGCTCAATTTGACGATTCCCCAGCGGATTTGTTATTTCAGCGCCACATCTCACTTCTTCTACGGTTATCCCCGACTGATTTATGCGATCGCGCCAACCCTATTCTTATTGTTTAGAATCAACCCGATTCAGGGTTTGGGATTGGAAACCTTGGCTTATGCACTTCCTCATATTCTCTTATCCCTTAATACCAACTACATTACGTATAAGCATGTGCGCTTTTCTTTCTGGAATGAAATTTTTGAATTTGTCATGGCATTCCAGGCGGGGTATGTGACGACAATGGCGTTAATTAATCCCAATCTGGGTTCTTTTAACGTCACGGACAAAGACATGACCCTGATTAAACGGGAATTTAGCTTCTCCAATTTTGATTGGCAATCTGTACGGGGTTTGTTAAGTGTAACCGGTTTGGTGGTGTTAGGATTAGCGTCTGTTCCTTTTTGGTTGATCCTACGTCCAGAGGATACAGAGGCAGTTTTGGTTAACGCCTTGTGGTGTGTTTTTAACTTAACTCTGTTAATGGCAGCATTACTGGTTGCCTTTGAACAACCCCAAGAACGCACCGCCCACCGCTTACGGCGACGGCTGGGGGCAACAATTTACAGCTATGACAAAAGTTGGAGTGGCGTGACGCTGGATGTTTCGGAAACCGGAACTCGAATGATCTTAGAAGTCGAAGGTCAACCCAATTTACCCGATGAAATCGAAGTTGAATTGGTGGGTGATTATGGGGCAAGGGTGATTATGGAGGCTCAGATTGTGGTGGCAAAGTCGGTCAATGAGCATCAAATGGAATTGGCGGTTAAGTTTATTAATGTCACCCAATCCCAGCGAGATAATTTAACCTTAGTGACGTATTCCGACGTGAAGGAATGGTATTCACAAACACGGGAATATGTGGATAAACCGTTGCAGTCCTTAGGATTTTTGGCTACAGGTCTTTTCCGTGCTTTCCAGGAATTTAAGGTGGATAAAGGGGCAGTAAAAGTCCGCAAACGGGTTCAAGCTTCAGCTCAATTGTTTTGGGAAGGAGAATTTTATTTGGCAACAGTGACCGCAATTGGGGCGACAAGTTTGCGATTAGAACTCGATGATTCTATTACATCGAATGCTAAATTACTTAAGCCTGATAATTTAAAGAAAATGCAGCAAGAAAAACCCTTAGTGGGCTTGCTATTAAGCCAAGACGCCATGAGCCAATCACGGGAGCGATTTTTAACCCAAATTCTCTCATTAGAAATTCTGGTTCCGGGGGATAGCAGTAGTTCTTCGCCGAAGAAAATCGCGCTAGAATTAAGTTTCCCTGATCAATTCAAGGATCGGCAGTCTGCCAAAATTAAGGAGCTGGTCAGAGTATTGCATTGATGATAGACCCTATTTATCAGCACGCTTCGTGCTGACTACGAACGTGCTGCTGTATCTTTCCCTTACTGACTCACCAATTGCTGAATCACAGAGGTTTGCTGCTCAATCACCGTCGTTTGCTTCTGAGACAGAGCAATTAAAGACGTAATTGACTCTTGCTGCACCTCATTTATCGATTGCATTGCTTTGATCTGCTCTTTAAGTTCCTGAATCGCTTCCTTGAGTTCCTGAACTTGAAAAAAAACTTCTTCTGTGGGTTCCATACCTTAACCAATTACCGCCTTACCTTTCTCAACATACTTAGAAAAAACATCCCAACCGTTATAGCCGCCATTCACCAATTTTCTGACTTTACGCCAATCTCCCACTTTTGCAGCAGTGGCGACTCCTCTATCTTTGAAGTAACAAGCTAGTATCTTAGCAGAAATTTCCGGGTCTAGAGCTAATTCAGGATTATTCTCCAAATCCACCCCCAATTTTTGCCCATACGTGCGATAATTGGCTCTCCCCGTAATCTGAATGTAGCCTCTACCGTGATACTTTGCTCCATCTCCTGGATACACGTTGCCTAAATCCCGGCGTCCTTCATAATGTTTAGTAAAATATTTTGTTCCACCAAACTCATTAATGGGTTTAAACCCGTTGGTTTCCACTCGCACCGTTGCCAGTAAACCAATTAGCACCTGCTTATCCAAAATGTCATAGTCCTGAAGCGCCTCCAGTACCCCCGGTAAATATTTCTGGCTATCACTTAGGGGACAATCCATTATTTTTGCCGCTTGTTCGGGTGTAATCAGTTGCGGTACGGCGGGTTTAGCTGGCTCACTATTTCCTTTACCATTCATCGATGCTTGTTTTTTGGGTTCTTCCGGTTCGTCTTCTTCAAACCAAACCATTGCGGCGGCACCTAGCGGGGGCAAGTCTTCGAGAGTAACCGGGGTAGTCTGGACATCTTCCCCATTGTTTTCCGCATCTTCCAGGGGCGCTGAACGCTCATTTTCCAAACGCTCTTTCTCTTCTCGCCAGCGGCGTTTTTCCGCTTCAAGTCGCCGAAATTGCTCCTGATACTCCATTTGCTGGTTGAGATTCTCCAGGGCTAGAGCCGAATTTTGAGCCACTGTTTCTTCTGTCTTTTGCTTGCTGTTCTTTTCTGTTTCTTCAAACTGAGCAACGAAACCCTGCACGTCTTTCTGAATCAACTGCTCAACGTGATAGGCAAAGGTGGCATAAGCATCGTCGTGGGATTCAAACTGACTGTATTGTCCAGCCATTTGCAGGAATTGCCAGCCCTCAATTTTCATATTTTCGGCTGTATTGCGGAATTGCTTATATTTTTCCCCATGAGCGAAAAATTCTTCCACGGCGGCGGAAACGGCTACCGCTTGACTCAACCCAAACGCACTCCAGCCGACAATTTCCTGTATCCTAGGATTCGGGCTTTTGAATCCCACCAGAGCGGGTACGATGACACCACCAATAATAGTTAACAGCCTCAGAGAGTGATGGCGATCGCGTTCCTTGGTTGCCCGTCCTTCCAGCCACAGCACTTGATCCAACCACCGGGCTTTCATAAAGTCCTTTTTCAAGGTGGGCAAGTCCGTCTGCTCGATTAAGTTACTCAGGTGTTGCCTAAGATATTGACTGTAAGAGTTCTTTTTTGCCACGTTCTATGCCTTGATCTGCAAGAGTCTATACAACAAGGGTGGGCTTAAGACATTATGAAATGACCCAGCGAATAATTTAGTTTTAGCAACAAATGCTTCATGCACCATTCAAACAGGATCAGCGGTATACGTCTCAATCAACTTAATTTTTATTATGTCATAAAAAAAAATACATTAGCATCAATCTCCGAATTACACTTACTCTAAAACCTCCGATTTAACCGAATCAATGTCAACGCTTCTTCCCACCTTATTTGGAGACAATTTATTCGGGCAACGCATCCGCAGGTCGAGAAAGCATCTGTGCAATCAGATGAGCCAGTGCTGCTGCATCTTTACTCACATCAATAGCGTGCAAAAGTCCCGATGCCACTAAATCTGTGGCTCGCTCATCGGTTACCTCTCCCTGCAATGCGGCTGCCAATTTATCAGCCGTTCGTCCACTCCCAGCTAGGATAATCGCAGGTCGCTTGGCTTTCACACTTTGCGCCACATCCTGCCAGGTAATCTCACCACCATTCACCACAATCGTAACCGAAGGTAACCCCTTAGCTAAATGATTACCAATCTCAGATAACCAGGGGGATTCATCTCCCCAATTGCAGCCGGGAACTAAGACAAAGTGGGTGTGATTTGGCTCTAGCATCGCCGCATCAGCATTCATGCTTTTAACACCAGGAAGCATAACCGTACCTATCGCGGCGACACCAATTAATGGGAATGTGGCACAAATCCTTGTCCGCGCTTGACCTATAAATTGCATAATCCCCGCATCCGTCCCCCCATCGACAACCACCACTCCCAGTTGTTCAGCCAGAGGCGCAATCACTTCGAGAAAAATGCGTCGCAAATCATTTTTGTCAGACTCACTAATCTTACTCGCTCCACCCACTAACGCCAGGGTAGGACGGGGTTGGTCAAGACCAAGCTGGTGCAACGCCGCCGCCAACGCCGTGGGACTGTGAACTTGAACAACATGGGCGGTGAGGTTATTGTTAAAGGTTAAAGTACAGGAGTTTTTCATTGAATTGACTCTAGAGAGAGAATATTTTAACCATCAGTTTAACCGTGTCATCGAGGACAATGATCTTAAGATTAAGCCACGTCAATCCTTAAGAGCAACAAGGATAGCCTGTAGAGACGCGCCATGGCGCGTCTCTACATTTATTTAACTGGCTAATACCTTCGTCCTCGTGTTCCAGTAGTCAAATTTGGTGGTATCAATATGCTCAACTACGCCTCCTAAGTGGCGTACCTGATGAACCATGTCACCTGTACCTCCGGGCGCGTCACCGCCTTTACCGTTCCACAGAACAATCAGTCGCACGCGATCAATGCCATACATTAAGGTAGAATACAACGCCCAGCGATTATTGCGCTCGAAGGCATTATCCCCTATCGGCACGTCTCCCAATCGTTCCGGTTGCAGATGAAACGACACATTGGGGTGATTCTGAATCGTATAGAAACGGGATACCCAGTTATCCCCAGCAAAACTAACGGATTCGAGAATAAACTGAGCTGGGGTAAAGGGCAGAAATACCTCCACCTTCATATTCCGCTTTAAGCAGGCTTCGATAAACAAAATATCACCGCCACAGGCTGCACCGGGAGCAATTGCCAAGCAATTGGTACTGGGTTTTAACTTATCCAGAGTCTCCTCAATTTTTTGCTGCGCCTCATTTTCCATGGTGGCGGGAAAACGCGGTTGCTCCCTGGTGGGACTATCAATCATGTGACCGGAAAAGAGGATAACTTGTGTGGGTTCTGGTTCGCTCTCATCCGCCGTTATTGCCGTTTGATTGTTCAGTCGGTCGAGTTCCCCTTGGATCACCACTTGTCCTGCTTGTACATACTCCGGGCGGAAAGAAAGCGCCGCCAAAAGTTCCAGTTGATTTAGGGTGGCTTCTAGGGCAAATTTATTGTTCCAAAGTAGCGTTAGCGCCTTTTTATAGGCTCGCATTACCTGTTTCGGATGGTCGGCTGCTAATACCGCTAAATCTCCTAAGGAAACATACGCCCAGGTATCATTTTCATTGGTCTTAATTGCACTTTCCAGGCAGAATTGAACTGCCCCTTTGAGATTGGGCAACTGTTGCCGCAGGGCTTCTCCTTCGGCATCACTATCGATATCACAATGCTGGACTAAATAATCGAGAAGGACTAATAAGGTTAGGGCATTAATCCCAGCATAATAGTGATTGTGATTCAGCCGATAGGCTTTGAGATAGGTATCAACGGCTTTTTTGAGTAAGTGAGCGGCATCATAGGCAGCGCTCAACCGCTCCGGCTGATCTGAGATTTCTTTCCATTCATTGCGCCACATTTCTTTGTAAATGCGAGCTAAGTAACAGAGTGCATCTATATTTCTGGGTTCATCCTGGAGCAATGATTCTAATTTGACAATCCCTTCATCAAATTGCTTTAAGCGGCTGAGGTGAAAGGCTTCTTCTTTACGAAACTCAGAATTTTTGGAGTTGATTTTCAAGCCTTGGCGATATTCTTTGAGCGCTAGGGCATGATTGCCTAGATTTTTTAGGGCTTTCCCTGCTTCCGCCAGGGCTTCTTCTTTAATTAGGGGATTACTTACCTCTTCGGTTAATAACAAAACATCCCCAATCCGCTTTTGTCGCTGGGCAAGCACCACCCGCTCTTGCCATTCTTTGTATTCCTGCCAGTATCCGGTTGCCAGGGGGGTTTGCAAGGACTTGCGATCGGGTTCATCCAGTCCGGTTAAAATACTGAAAATTGGGCTATGAATGCGGTTTTTGTCCGAATCCCAGGTGGCACGCGCCATTTTCACGATCGCTTGCTTGTCTTTGTGTAAATACTCTGGGTCAGGACAACCGCTATCATCACAGTGATAGGGGAGTGTTCGCACATTGAAAATGTCGTAAGGCATGTAAGCCCGACCACATTGGATGTGAATCAAGCCGCGCTTACGCAGGGCGTGGCGAATGCCTAACTCGTAAAACACGTTGGCATTATCAATACTTAAATCTGCCAGAACTAGGTCAGCGAGCAATAGCTCCTGAAACATATCCGTCAAAATATCGCCGCTAACCATTTCTTCATCGGCGCGAAATGACTCAAATCCTGCCTCTTCTAACGCTGGCTTAATTAAGTTTCGATAAATGCTGTTAAAGTCAATCCAAAGCCCATCGGGTCCTTTTTTTCGTCCAAAGGGCATCACTACAAAGGCATGAGGTAATCCTTTTTTCGGCGGCTCCTGAGGAGGTTCTTCAACTTTTTTGATTACCTCCAATGTTACCGTTTCTTTGGGGGTTTGGGCGGCAACGGCTAGGGTTTCAACTTTGTTTGCTTCTTCTTGGAGTTCGACAATGGGTTCAATAATTTTTGGCGCGGGATGTTTGAGCGCTTCTGTGAGTAAATCATCACTCGGCTCCAGCAAGGGTGTGGCAATTTGACGCCGTTCGTAAATGGGTTGACTATAGTAATTCCAGAGCGTATTTTCTGTCGCCAGCACGAGCTGAAAAAATTCCTCGCCTGTCTGCTCTTTGGCGGTTAACGTTTGCCAGCGATCGCGAATCATGTTGAGAGCTACAATTAGCTGGTTATTCGCATTCACGCGATCGTCGATTCGTCCTAGTTCTAACCACAGGCTGAATGCTGTTGCCAAAAACAGGGTAAACGCCACCCAGACGCCGACACTCACGCCTAAAACGGGTAATAATGCACTCAATCCAGCCAAACTGAACAGGATAATTTGTAAGCGAGTGCGAGTGGTGTTGAGTTGGGCGAGTTCTTGGGTATATTGTTGCCGTTGCGCTTCTAGGCGATAATGCAAGTAATCTGGGGGCAGTAAATCCGTAAAACCCGGATCATGATTTTGGTATTCGCCCTTCTCATCCGGGGGAAGATTACCCGTATAGGGTTGCATTACTAAATCACTGCCAATACTATCAAATACCTGGCGTTGAATCGCTGTAACTCGTTCATTCAACCATTGATGACGATTCTCTTGTCCCGGTAGCAATGTCCGATACAGATAGATCGTTTTGCGAATTTCCTCAGCACCAGCATTGAGGATTTGCCAATACTGTCCTTGTTGCAGGTTGCGACTAATCGCTAAAATGATCACATTGATAATCGGAACTAACACTAAACCAATGATTAATAGTCGTCCCGGTGGGGCGGCGATGAGTTGCCTATCTGTACTGGCGATAACCACCGCTAGGAATGTGGCGATCGCACTGAGCAAAATTGAGCCACCCCGAAGACTTAAATATTGTCTATAAGTGATTGCAGCTTGGGTTTTAAGCTGGGCATATCGCTGCCATGCTGTTTCTAAAACTAAGGAGCGATCGCCTTTGAGATCCTGTTCTATCATTACTCTGCTTGATCCTACTGCTATCCTATGACTCAGCCGAAAAAGAGGGACTAGCTCCACTACGCTAACATCTAGCTTTATCGGAATCACCTCTTGACAGAATCAATTAAATATGATAATTGATAATTATTGATGGTTTGGCAGGGTGGGTTTAGTAATGACGATCTGTGCCGTTAACTTTTATTATCCCTACCTACTTATCCGTCAAACCCGCCCCGACAAAAATTGCCTGTGTCGCACCAATTGTGCCGCTAGTTGAATCGCCGCTTTCATACTGGTAGGATTAGCAATTCCCTGACCGGCAATATCATAAGCTGTACCGTGATCCGGAGAGGTTCGCACAAAGGGTAGACCAATGGTTGTGTTAATCGCTCGGTCAAATGCCATGAGTTTAACCGGAATTAAGCCTTGGTCATGATAAAGTGCCAAATACCCATCAGGGAGATTGGGGATTATGGGATTATCGTACCAGGCTTGACCCGCTTTTACCCAAAGGGTATCGGGTGGTACAGGTCCATCCAATTTTAGCTGAGGACGTTGCTGTCGTTCCTGTTCGAGCCAGGGAATCAACCAGTCTTTTTCCTCACTCCCTAATTGTCCCTGTTCGCCACTGTGGGGATTTAACCCAGAAATGGCAATGCGAGGGGTTTCTACGCCAAACTCCAGCCGTAAGCACTCCACCAGTAAATCCAGTTTTGTTCTCATCAAGTCTGGGGTTAAGGTATGGGGGACTTGATCCAAGGGAATATGGGTTGTGGCTAACAGGGTTCGCAATAGCCACCCGGTATGAGGCGATCGCGCGACGAATAACATCCCGAATCGCTCAACACCAGCCGCCTGTGCTAGCACTTCGGTTTGACCGGGATAATGATGTCCGGCGGCTTTCCAGAATGACTTGGCAATCGGCGCGGTGACAATTCCCTCAAACTCACCCGCCAAGGTTTGCGCGATCGCACGTTTCAAGTAAGCAAAACTCGCCTCTCCACTCGCCGCATTTCCCCGCCCCAGGGTAATCTGACGTTCGGTTGAGGCGTCTAAAGGGATATCTAATATGGATAGGTTATCCGGTTCAGCTAGAGGCGTGGTACTGTCTACGGTGTGCCGCAATTCCTGATACGCCGTCTGTAACAACGAGCGACTACCAATGACTGTTATATCAGCATCCTGAGTCATCTGCTCATCTGCCAACGCCTTCAGCACCACCTCCGCACCAATTCCAGCCGGATCACCCAAGGTGACAGCTAAACGGGGACGCCCTCGGGGGGGATGGCTTGATTGTGTAAACAAATGTTTTTCTGTTTTCATTTTCGATTTGAACCCAATCACGATAATCTTATAACTTAGAGCCTGTTTAGCGATCGCAAGAGGAGATAAGACATGAACCCTGAAATTTTCAATGCGGCAGTACTATCCTTTACCCTAATTCTCGTGGGTATGGGTTTGGGATTTTTGTTACTCAAAATCCAAGGCGGCGAAGGGTAGATTTGTTTGATGGGGTGATGGGGGAGCCATGTAGAGACGTAGCATGCTACGTCTGGGAGCTGGGGGAGCGGGGGAAGTTAACTCAAAACTCTACCTTACTTGTTGCCTGTTGCCTATTGCTTATTGCCCATTGCCCATTGCTTATTGCCTGTTCCCTGTTCCCTGTTCCCTGTTCCCTAACAAATGACAAATTCTGATAGAATCATATAGAAATGTTAAGTTTACAGGCAAAATTTTATAAATGAACTTGTTGGTCGTCGGTGCAACAGGCACTTTAGGAAGACAGGTGGTTCGTCGGGCGCTGGATGAAGGTCATCAGGTACGCTGTCTAGTGCGTAGCCCTAGGAAAGCCACGTTTTTGAAAGAATGGGGAGCGGAATTGGTTCAAGGTAACCTGTGTGAACCACAGACGTTACCCCCTGCTCTTGAAGGCATAACCGCCGTGATTGATGCAGCAACCTCTAGACCAACAGGATCTCTGACGATTAAACAGGTAGACTGGGATGGCAAGGTGGCGCTGATTCAAGCGGCGGCGGCGGCGGGAGTGGAACGCTTTGTCTTTTTCTCGATTCTCAATTGTGAGAAATTCCCCAAGGTGCCGTTGATGGAGATTAAACGGTGTACTGAAGTGTTTCTGGCAGAATCGGGATTAAACTACACCATCTTGCAGCCTGCTGGGTTTATGCAAGGGCTGATTATGCAGTATGCTGTACCAATCCTGGAAGGGCAAGCGGTTTGGATTACTGGGAAAGCGGCGCCCACGGCGTATATGGATACTCAGGATATCGCTAAGTTTGCCGTTCGCGCTCTTGAGGTTCCGGAAACGACAAATAAAATCTTTCCGGTTGTGGGAACACGAGCTTGGCGAGCCGATGAGATTATTAGTCTATGTGAGCGACTCTCGGCTAAGGATGCCAGGATTGCTCGACTCCCGATTAATTTCTTGCGGGCGATGCGCCAGATCACCCGCTTCTTTCAGTGGGGGTGGAATATCGCGGATCGCTTGGCATTCACGGAGGTGTTAGCGACGGGGAAACCGATGATGGCTTCCATGGATGAGGCTTATCCGGTTTTTGGTCTTGAGCCCCAAGACACAACCACATTGGAAGCCTATTTGCAAGAGTATTTTAGCCGAATTACTAAGAAGCTTAGGGAAATTGATTATGAGAAAAGCAAGGCGAAGAAGAAGAGGAAGAAAACGCCGATGAAAAAACCTTAAGTCCAATGGTACTGAAATAAGCCTTTGGGGATCGCCGAAACCTTTGATAGACCGTAGGGTGGGCATTGCCCACCAGCATACCAGTCAGTGCCATTCATCTTAAGTCCAGAAAATAGGTTTAAGTGTTGATTGTTGATTGTGTAGGGATGGGTTTCATGACATCCTCTCCCCCAACCCCTCACCCAACCCCCCTCGTTCCCCCCTACAAGAGGGGGGAGGACTAAGGATGTTTCACTTTTGTTGCACGGGAGAGGGGCTGGGGGTGAGGGTTTTATCTTTTCGTGGGGGTCTGGGGGAGCTATAAGACCCACACTGTAATCTTTGATTCAGCGTGGGAGGATGTCACGATTACCGTTTCTGGACTCACCTAAATGTAGCTAAATCCGCCCTGACTGAGTGCAAGCGTTTTGAGTGTTCATTGACACAGATTGTCGCTTTTGGGTGTAAGCTTTTTTGTCACAGGGGTCTCATTTGAGCTAGCCAGTGTCACTGGCTACAACGACTATTAATGATGTATGACGCGGACTGATAACTGTGGGCAAAGCTGGGATTATCTACAACGACTACAAACCTGTAGCCTGTCGGGTTGCTGAGGAGTTACAAGAGCAACTCACGGCGGCGGGTTGGGATGTGTATATGGCAACGGGTGTTGGCGGACTTTTAGGCTATTCCCGCCCTGAGTCTCCTGTCTGTCATACCCCGATAGATAAGCTGGCGGCGCCGGGTTTTGATGAAAAGATGGCGTTTGCGATCGTGCTGGGGGGAGATGGTACGGTGCTGGCGGCGTTTCGCCAAGTGGCACCGTTTGGGATTCCTTTGTTGGCAATTAATACGGGACACATGGGATTCCTCACTGAATTGTACTTAAATCAACTTCCCCAGGCGATGGAACAGTTGATGGCGGGGGAGTATGAGATTGAAGAACGAAGTATGCTGTTGGTGCAGGTGGTGCGGGATGAATGTATTTGGTGGGAAGCCTTGTGTTTGAATGAGATGGTATTGCATCGGGAACCGTTGACCTGTATGTGCCATTTTGAGGTGAAAATTGGACGGCATTCGCCTGTGGATATTGCGGCTGATGGGGTGATTATCTCGACGCCGACGGGTTCTACGGCGTATTCCCTGAGTGCGGGGGGAACGGTGGTAACGCCTGGGGTGCCGGTGTTGCAGTTGATGCCGATTTGTCCTCATTCTTTGGCGTCGCGGGCGTTAGTGTTTGCGGATACGGAAAAGGTGCAGGTGTTTCCAGCGACGCCGAATCAGTTGGTGATGGTGGTGGATGGCAATGCGGGCTGTTATGTGTTACCGGAGGATCAGGTTCATGTAGCGCGATCGCCTTATTCGGCTCGATTTATTCGTTTGCAACCGCCTGAGTTTTTCCGGGTGTTGCGTGAGAAGTTGGGCTGGGGATTACCTCACATTGCTAAACCGACATCGGTGGAGTTACCTTAGGGGCTGCAGAATAACTTCATTTTCTTTGGCTGATGCGACAACCAGTAGGTGTTTTTTTCGGGGAGTCAAAATTTGAGGCTGTATTCCTTATACTGTCAGGGATACAGCCTTTTTGACGAATGAGGAGGTTGTCGCAATGGCTGAAAGGCTTATTCAGAAAGGGTTTTAGAGTTTTTTGCTGAAGGGGGTTGTCAAAACCGAGGGCTGAAATGCTATAGTTAGAAGAGGTTGTCGCAATCGAACCTTGAAAACCAAATACAGCAAGCGTTTCAGAGGTCGGCAGTCGAAATCCTCTATAATCCCTATCAGGGATTGAAACATTGATGTGCGTGGTTTTCATTGTCGCCTGCTTGGTCGAAATCCTCTATAATCCCTATCAGGGATTGAAACTCGCGACTGGTGCGAGGCTAACGCTTGCATAACAGGTCGAAATCCTCTATAATCCCTATCAGGGATTGAAACTCATGAGTGGCTCGACCCAGAAACAGGCAAGCCCTAGTCGAAATCCTCTATAATCCCTATCAGGGATTGAAACCAATAAAGGAGTAAATTATGGTTGACGGTGGAACAGGAGTCGAAATCCTCTATAATCCCTATCAGGGATTGAAACTATCTGATTTAGTCGATAAGTGCAGTCGATTTCTGTCGAAATCCTCTATAATCCCTATCAGGGATTGAAACACGTCGTTCCCGCCGGAGGGATAGCAGGAATTGAGTCGAAATCCTCTATAATCCCTATCAGGGATTGAAACTTTTTGGATCGCAAAACGCTGAAATTGTTTCTATCCTTGGAATTCCCCTGAATCCCTATCAGGGATTGAAACAGAAACACTGAACGTAAGTAAGGGCTTGGTAACCAAGCCCCTACAATTGCCGACAATTGGCGAAATCCTCTATAACTCCCATCAGCGATAACCAAAACCGAATACCATGTCCCCACTACTTGACAAAACAACCGATCAACGCATTGTTCATCAGGGAACCTGGGAACAGTTTAAGTGTATTCAAATAGGTTTTGAGGGTTCTTCTGGAGTGCGCCTCTCTTATTATGAAGGGATGATCGAGATTCTCATGCCGGGACAAGATCATGAAACATTTGCTCGTATTATTAGTTACTTAATCACCACGTTTCTGGTTGAACAGGGAATCTTCTTTAAGCCTACAGGGGCGATGACTCAGGAAAAACCCGGCGTTGTTTCCGCCCAAGCTGACGAGTCTTTTTGTATCGGAAGTGTCAAGCCGATTCCCGATTTGTCGATTGAAATCGTTTTCACCAGTGGAGATATCAGTAAGTTAGAACGCTATCAAGCGTTGGGCGTTTTAGAGGTTTGGTTTTGGCAAGATGGATTACTGAAGCTTTATCATCTTGGAGATAGTGGTTATCAATCCATTGAACGCAGCCAGCTATCTGGATTGAGTGAACTTGATATTGACTGGCTAAGACAGTGTATTTTGATGGCGGAGACTGATGCAGGGGAAGCGATTCGGGCATTTCGACGCGGGATTTAAGAGTCAGGTGGGCAATGCCCACCCTACTTGTCTAAGCTGTAATGCATTTAAATTGGGTATTAGTAGCGAGCAAGATGCAAAGCCTGCGGCATGGCTTCGCTTAACGCACTACAAGGATTGTGCCATTATTGATATTAAGGTTTAAATGCCGAACAGCTTATAATCCCTACTAGGGATTGAAACTGGGACATTAAGAAACATGGAGATAGCGCGATCGCTCAATCAAAAAACTCTCCTGATTCAATCGCCTGTTGTAGCATAGCTTTTTTGAGTACAGGGGATGGAGTGTCAAGGGATTCGAGGTTACTCGCTAACAATTGCTCGACTGTAGCCGCCAATAAACCAGAGAGAAGATGACGCCAAGCCTGAAGCTGGGCTGAATGTCCGTCTTGCTTGCACCATTGTGCGATCGCATAAGATAGATTTTCTATTTTATCAGGTAACGGTTTGATTAAGTCAGCCAAGTCAGCCAAGTCTTGAGCCGAGAAAAGCTCTCGTTGATTATGTAACAGTTCCATAAAAGCCGCAACATTCTGTTGAGAGAATGACTGTGCTGCGGCTTTGACAACTTCGACAGGCAAATCTAACCCTTCAGCAATCATCTCCACACTCAAACCCAACTGCATCATCCGAGGGATGGCTTCTAACTTAGCTTTGAGTTGACCTTTTTGTTCACCTTCATCTAAGCCTTCTTGCTTGGCTTCCTGATAAACTTTGGTTTGTTTGAGTTCACTTAATCCTAACATGGCTTCTATCTCCTCCCGGCTTTTTTGCGGTTCTCAAGTACAGAAAGAGTTCAGCAAATATACGATAGTATAAATCCTCATCGGGTTGAAACTGAACTTCGACGACATATAAGGGGTTTTCGGGGTTTTCATTCTTGGGAAAAAATAAACCATCGAGTCGAAATGCCAGTTGTTTGATTTCACGGGAGGTGAATTGATAGGTTGCTGCTTGTTCTGTTGACTGGTTAATCAGTTCAAAGAAGATACTGGGAAATTCTTTAAACAGGCTATAAAACAGGGTATCAGTTTTCACTTTCTCCTTTGGCAAACATTACACCGTTGACAACGGCTACTATGCCACCCTCTCTAGTGCAAAATTCCTATCAGAATTATCTTGACTAATTTAAACAAATATGCATAGACCGAGAAAAAACAGCCGACGAAAGTCGGGGCGGGTTTAGTCAGATTTGGGTGCAACCGAAAAGATAATCGTAAAACCCGCCCCTACAAACGCGCCCGGATTCCTCGACGGTTATAAAGGATTATGTAGGGGCGCACCGACGTGCGCCCTTCCACCGACGTGCGCCCTTCCTTGCCAACACCGACGTGCGCCCTTTTACCGCAGCAATGTGCGCCCGGTTTAATCGTAAAATCTATGCAATCATTTTAGCTGTGTCAGATTAATCGCGAAGCAGGGGTTTGGTTGCCAAGCCCCTACAACAAATCGTACAAATGGCAAAGACGCTGCACTTTTTTCTGCATCCGCTGACGCATACTCTCCGGTGAAAGAATCACACAATCTTCCCAATATCGCGATATTTCCCGCAGAAACCAGAAGGGATTCACCACTCGCCGCACCACCTGACGCACCTCTCCCATCTTTTTATCGTCTATATCCTCAGGTTTAGGCTGATAAGCTTTTACTAGCCAACCATAAAAATGTAAGTACACTTCAATGGCATCGAACTCACCGCGCCAGCCGCCACTTGTGGGTAGGATTGCCTGAATTCGGTCTAATCGGAAGCAGCGATTGTGCCAGAGTTCTGGTAAATCAGCCATCTCCTCCTCGACATCTGCGGTTTCTTCACACCAGACTTGCAGGTAAAAGCGTTTTTCGTAGAAGCAAATCTCTGCATAGCGGACAGTATAGTCCAAGTCTTGCCCTTGGGAGTTGCGATAGAGTAACCGAAAGGGTTGTTCTTGATTAATAAACTTTTCCACCTCAATACGCCAGGGTTCAGTGGGTTTGCCAATCTGTTGCAGCAGGGATTGGCGCAGGGGAGGTTCCAGATTGCCTCGGTCGAGTAAAAGTGTAAGTAAAGTTTTAGCTGCTTCGACGTGACCCGCATCGATTAAGGCGGCGGTGGCTTGTTGTAAGGCGTTGACTTGTTCAGAGGTGAGGGTGAAGGGTTTTCCCACTTCCAGTTCTTGTCGTGCGATCGCACTGATGAGCCCAGATGGGCTAGGACTCTTGCCCCAGAAGATGTTCAGGCGACGAGCAATCTCTTCTAGTTGGGCTTTGGTGCCGGGAGGGATGGAGAGGGTCAGTGTTTCTTTCTTTCTGGGCATTTTAAATTTGTACTTGCAGTTTTAGGAAAGTCATGGCATAGTGAAATTAATCTAAGTATATTTTGAATCAGCGGCAATGCAGCCATGACTAACTATGCGATCGCGCTTCAGCCTCTATACTCGCGTTTGTGTGAACAACCGCCTGAAGGAATTATCTTACCTCCAGATTGGTTCTCACTATCCTGGCATCAAGGAGAAACGGTTGCAGCCTTGAGAGAGTCTAGCATTGATGTGGTTTTCAATACCGCCGTAACGGGGGATGGTAAAAGTTTAGCCGCTTATCTCCCCGCGATGACCAGTCGCACGTACACTTTAGCTGCTTACCCAACCAATGAACTGGCGCGGGATCAGGAAAGGCAGGTACGAGGCTATAAACGTAAGTTTCAGCCGGAGTATGATCCGCAAATCTATCGCTTAAATGCGGCGATTTTGGAGGAGTTCATTGAAACTAATCAGCTACCGTCTAAGCAAGCTGGATTGCTGAATCGTTCCGATAACTCAGAAATTTTGCTGACGAATCCTGATATTTTTCACTATATCCATGACTTCCGCTATCTGCGGCGCAATAAAGAAGGAAAGGGAGATAACCCGAATCGGCTATTTGCCAATATTGACAAAAACTACAACTTGTTTATTTTTGATGAGTTTCATATTTTCTCCTCGCCTCAGATTACCAATATCCTTAATGCTATCCTGTTGATTAAGCATACGGTACCGGGAAAACAGTTTTTGTTTTTATCGGCGACGCCTAATGAATTCTTACAGGACTATTTATCGAAAGCGGGATTGAAGTATCGGGTGATTAATCCAGTTGCACAGGGGGCTTATCGATTCTCAGTTGAGGACAGTGATAAAAACTGGCGACCGATTAGTCAACCGATCGCGTTACATTTTCCCCGAAATCTAGAACCGAATTTCCGGTCGAGTTATGATTGGATTGTCGAGAATGCTGAATCAATACTTTTAAGGTTTTTTCAGGAGTATCCGGGGAGTAACTGATTTCACGGATTTATTGTCTAGATGTGGGTAAGGGATGAACGTTTAGTGACACTGATTACACTGAAAGGTTAGTTCTCTATAAGGGAGGATGATTACAATTTTGTTAGTGATGGGAGATGTATCAATGACTCAGGAAAACCTATTATCTCGAATTTCGATTAATCCGACTATTTGCTTCGGCAAACCTTGCATTCGTGGACATCGTATTTGGGTTTCTCTGATCCTTGATTTTTTAGCGAGTGGCATGACACTTGACGAGATTCTTGAGGACTATCCGGGTTTAGAACCAGATGACATTCTTGCTTGTCTTACCTACTGGCGTGACGTCGGCTTGTAGTAAGGGAACCTTAGCCTTGTATTCTATTGAGTTTCCTGTCGTCAACCCAACCTACTTATAGGTTGGTGGCAATAAACTGAACTATGTTAATTTGTGTGAATATGCCTCAAACCCTTACAAAGGACGAATGACTAATGACTAATGACAAATTATTTGATGATAACGGCGATGAACTTCCTCTAGAACCTTTAGATTTAGAGACTACGGAGGATGAGGAGGATGATACTCCAGCCGATGCTGAACTGTTAACCATTCGCTTATTCAAAAATGCGATTCAAGAAGCACCAGGAAATCAAGGCGATCGCATCTTAGCCTCCTTTGCGACTGATGTCTTACCCCCTCTGATTCAGCAGTTAGTGGGGGCAACGGCTAAGGGGGGTCAATTTGCCGAAGATAGACGGGCAGAAGGGAAGAATGTTGACCGGAGTAAAGAGGATCAATCGTTTACCTCACACCTGCTGAATGGTTTGTTTCCCACCTATCGAATTCTCAGGACACTGAAAACTGAGAGTAAACAAACCAATCCGGTTAAACGGAATTGCACTGAAGCCGAAATTCGCCTATTTATCGCCGCCTATATTTTACATGACTTTGACAAGTTTCCCGATTATCCTGACTGGCTGGAACAGTCAGATAGTCGATTCCAACACCGCAACTGGCGAGAAAATCCCGCCCACAAATCAGACGCGCCAGATTTTGGGCGGGGATATGTGGCGCAAAAGATGCGGGAGTTTGGCTTAACGGTATTCCTGGGTGAACAGTGGGAGTCTCAAGTTGATGATATTGTTTGGTTGAGTCATAATGCTGGGGTGAAATGGGATGCAGATTTAGGTTTGGAATGTCGCGGATTAATGCCTAAATTGGATGGACGAATTCGCGGAACGCTGGCAAGTTTAGTTAGACTCTCGGATTTATTCGCCTCTGTGATTAAGCATCCTAGAGATATCGAAAATGATGGATTATTCACCGTACTCCAGAGTCTGAGTAATGGACAGCTTCAGTTTAGTTATCACGCCCTCTCGGATAATCGGGGTGTGATCACGAATATTATTAACAATGCTTTAATGGATGTTCATCCGAGGGAATATTATACGCCATTACTGTATTTACCCGATGGGGTGGTGTATTTGGCAAACGCGGATGCCCCCGCCATTGATACCTGTCAGATTTCGGAACAGGTGATTACTAAAATTCGCCAGTTTTGCACCCAGAGATTGCAGCAGAAATCCACGGGGTTTAGTCGAGATGGGAAGGGATTTAAGTTTGCGGATTATTATTGGCTATTTTTTGAGGCACCGGGGTTAATGCAGGTGAGTATTGATGCGGCTTGCCGACTCATTCCTAGTACCAAAACCTCCTCGGCGAAAAAGCGGAGTGAGAGTTTAGTTAAGTTCAAGAATCAGGGGGATTTACCGGAGATTATCCCGGTGGAATTTGACGCCGATTATCGGATTGATCGGTTAGCTGAATTTGGGGATATCCTGTGTCGAGGAATTTGGCAGAAATGGTGCGATCGCGTCCACCACGTCCAAAGGTTAAAACCGAAGGCACAGCGCCAAAGTTTGCCAGATTTAGATTTAACTCAACAGTTAGCTGAATTCTTGGGATTAGCGGCAATTATTCCGGATATAAAAGCGATTCAATCCCTAAAAAAAACTGGAGGCGTTCCCCTAGATTGGTATTATATCGCCGCCCAGTATATTCAGCAAACTAAAGGGTTAGATGAAAACCAGTTGCGCCAGACAATGGTAGATATGGTGAATCAGGCGACAAGTTTAATTCAACCCATAATTGCAGCCGTAACTATTCCCGATGGTTGGCAGGATTTGCGAACCTATATTAGTCGAGTGGTGACGTTACCAACGGGTGCAGTTACGCCACCAGAGGTGAATCCTTTCTTAATTGAACTGAACCGCTATAGCGCCGCCAAGATAACTGGAAGAGGGCGGGAAAATGTCTGTGCTATGTCTAGTTCGGCTTATACAGTCACGGAACAAATGGAGTCCGCCACGTTATTTGCACCGCAAGTGTATAGTAATCGGCAGATTTTATTTAATACTCAAGCCGCGAAGCGACAAATTTGCTCAATTTGGTCAATTGAACTCATGTTGCGGCAAATCTTGATGAATCAAACCAATGCGACGGGGGCAGATTTTGAGGGGCGGAAGTATCGTTATCTATATCTCTATCCGGCTTACTTTTTTACCCCAGAAACGAATAAATTTTTACACAAGGCTTACACCTGGATTGCCAGAACTCGGTTTGATGCCGATATTCGCAACCATTTAATTCGGGATAAGCAGGAGGCGCGGTTTACACTGGAGAATTATCAACAGGTGGATTCCTTATTAATTCAACCCGACTTACAACCAGAAGATGACCGCACATTCAAACTGAATTATCCCGAGAATCAACCACTTACCTTCTTTTTTATTGCCTTACCGCCAGAGGTAAGATACGAAAATGGCAAAGCAAAAACTACAGATACTGAATCCTGGGTTATGCCTGCTTGGTTAACCTTTGCCTTACCCTTAATTCTGGATGTCAAAGCCGTCGCTTCTGAATCTCCGGTTCCTCCATTTATTAGTGGGGCTGATTTTGAAAAGACGGCTATCCTAGATGGCGAACATCAAGGGATTCGGTCTTTAGTAAAAGCAGATGAATACCGCTTAGATGGTATTTTACCCCGTCAAATAACACCCCGTCTATTTTCCCCCTTAAATGCCTTAAGTGCCGCCTATTGTATTCACTTAGAAGCGAATCGCAAGAAAGATGGCAATCCCGATTGGGGGAAATTAGCGGCATTAGCGCGAGATTTGGACACTGATCCGCTTTATGTCTTTCACTATCTGAGTAAATGGTTCCGCAAACAGGAGAAACTGGACAGTGTTCCCGTTAGCAAAATTAAACTCTATCTAGATTTTTACCATTATTTTGACCCAGAAGGAGAAGCCGTGAACGAACTCAGAGAACTGACTCGACTCTACCGTGTATTTTATCGTGCCAAGCGTCCTTCGGCTAAAGCCAATGCCATTCTTAAACCCATTGATGAGGCGGCGGATGTGATTTTAAAGATTGACAAGGCATGGATTACCACTAGCGACTCACAAATTAATCAGGAGGTATTAATTGATGTTGTGGCATCACGTTTATCCAAGTTAATGAATAATGTCCGCCGACGTGCCGCTGAAGGAAAACCTACTCTAGCTTTCGTGGATGGTAAATGGAAACCCGCGCTGAATTCAGAAGCCGAACGTCAAGCTGTACGTGAGTTTTCTCAGTATTTTATTGAGGTGATTTTTGCCGGAAAACTTAAATGCGATCGCGCCCGTCTCGCCGGGACTCAGTTAAACTTAATTCGGGATACCTGTGAGTACCTTTACCGCATTGCCGATGACCAAGAACGCCAGGAACGGAAGCAGGATGAACCGGAAGAGGTTTCTGAGTTAGACACGGAATCGGTTACCTAATTAATTGTTGTTCACACAATCATCTGGAGTAAAAATTATGACCTTTCTTAAGACTGTCGATTCCCAATTCTTTCACCAAGACATCCCCGCCAAACCCATGGGCAAATATGCTCATTTTATTACCATTCGCATTACCGAATCCTACCCCCTATTTCAAACCGATGGCGAGTTAAATAAGGCACGAGTGCGGGCGGGAATTGTGCAAAAGGAAACCATTAGCCGTCTGGCAATGTTCAAGCGCAAACAGTCTACCCCAGAACGTTTAACTGGACGTGAACTGCTGCGGAACTACAAAATTGGCGACTGGGAAACCTGCGATTATAACGTTAATTTTAGTAAGACAACACCGGATTGTATTCTCTATGGTTTTGCCATTGGGGATGCAGGTTCAGAGAAATCTAAGGTTGTGGTTGATACGGCGTTTTCAATTACGCCCTTTGATGAGTCTCACTTCAATTTTACCCTAAATGCCCCCTTTGAAAATGGCACAATGAGTCGGAATGGAGAAGTCACCAGTCGGATTAATAGCCAAGACCATATCTTACCCCAAGTCTTTTTTCCCAGTATTATCACCTTAAAAGATCCCACCGAAGCCGGATTCCTGTATGTGTTCAATAATATTCTCAGAACCCGTCACTATGGGGCGCAAACCACGCGCACAGGTCGAGTTCGGAATGAACTCATTGGTGTTATCTTTGCCGATGGCGAAATTGTGAGTAATTTACGCTGGACGCAAAAGATATATGACTTGATGAAACAGGCAGATCAAATTCACCCCCCTGATCCGCTAAATGAAGATGACGTTACCGCTGCCGCCACCCAAGGAATGACCGAGTTAATGGCACAAGAATATATCCCCCACACTGATTTTATTGGTGAGTCATTGTTACCCATTTTAGCGGAAGTTAAATCAATCACTAGCAATGAGACACAACTTATCGCCATGTTGACCCAAGCCAATGCTGAATCATCAGCTTATGCCGAAAAATACATTGCTAAAGCAAGCAGCAAGACCAAAAAATCAACGACAAAATCGAAATAATCATGGCTCTAATTTACCGCTGTCAGTTAGAGTTGCATGATAGCCTCTATTATGCCACTCGTGAAATCGGGCGACTCTATGAAACTGAACCTGTTATCCATAATTACGCCCTCTGTTATGCCTTGGGGTTAGTGGATAGTCCCGTTTATGCGACAACCGTTGCTGAAGACAAGTCCTATCGTTACTTTTGTGCCGAACAAGTTCCCAACTATCGGGAACATTTAACCCCTCTCAATGCCCAGGGAATTTACATTACACCAGGGCGAGTCATTCACTATGGCGCGGTTCTTAACACCTGGAAATATGCCAACCCGAACTATCACGTTGAGATGGAGAAAACCCAGAAGAATATCCCCAGTTTTGGCAGAACTAAAGAGATTGCCCCGGAAAGTCAATTTGAGTTTTTCGCCATCTCTCACAAGCCACTCACATTACCCAAATGGATTCGTCTAGGGAAGTGGATGAGTAAGGCAGAAGTAACGATGGAACCATTGGCTACTCCTCAACGAGTGGAGGGTGAATTCACTTATCCTTATCCCCTGAATCCCTTAGATACGATGTTTACCCATCGCGTCATCAGTTATGACGTGATTAATATGTCCCCGGTTAGTTTAATTCGGAATGTGCGAATTCAGGGGCAATATTATCAGCTTAGTGACAGGAAACCTTTCTTGATTCCGGCACAAATGCAGTATCAATTTCAGGGGAGTTAATCGGTTTCATGGTGATAAGGTAGGTTAACCTAGGTAAGGGTACGGCAGTGCCGTGTCCCGACAAAGATGTGGCACCGGAACATCTTGATAAATTGGTTATTGTGTAGGGGCGGGTTTAGGGACTCAATTCAACTATTTACCGATAACTTCTCAACAAAACCCGCCCTCCCCACCGATAAATGAACTAGATTTTCCACGAACCTAATTTTATAGATCCCCCCTAGCCCCCCTTCAAAAGCAGGGAACCGGATTTTAAGCGGGATTTAGGGGGATCTCAACGTGAAACCATAACCCTTCATTTACAGGTAAAACTAATGAATAATACCGATTACATTCCCATCGCCTCTCTCAACCATTATTCCTACTGTCCCCACCGTTGTTGGCGGATGTTTTGTGCGGGGGAATTTAGCGAGAATTACTATACCATTGATGGCACCAGTTTACACGATCGCGTCCACACAGTCGGTGAGTCTCAACGGGAGGAAGTTTGGCAGGTACGGGCGATTTGGCTGAAGTCTCAACAGTATCATCTAATCGGTAAATCGGATTTAATTGAATCAGAATCGGGTGAACTCTATCCCGTGGAATATAAGCGGGGGCGGAAGGGGGAATGGGATAATGATGAATTGCAAGTCTGCGCCCAGGCGTTGTGTTTGGCAGAAATGACCGGACAATCGATTCATCAGGGCTATATTTATTATGCCTATTCCCATCAGCGACAATTCGTCGAGATTTCTGATGCATTGCGACAGGAAACTCTAGATATCCTTGAATCGGTAAAAATGTTAATGAACAGTGGGGAAATGCCGAAACCGATTTACACAAAGCGCTGTAAAGGATGTAGTTTTTATCCTCAATGTTTACCTCAAGCGGCGAAAAAAGTGGGGCGATATCGGGAGGAGGAATGAAAGCTTGCTTGTAGTCGGCGCTTTAGCGCCGCTAACGAAGAGGACTAAAGTCCTCACTACTAACACTAAAGTCCTCACTACTAACAGGAGAAAATTTATGGGAACTGTTTACATTACTCAAGATGATTCATTTATCGGCAAAACCGATGAACGCCTTAGTGTCAAAGCAAACAAACAGAAACTCTTGGATGTTCCCCTGATTAAAGTGGATGGGATAGTCGTATGTGGACGGGCAACAGTATCGCCCGCCGTGGTAACAGAACTATTAAACCGAAAAATTCCCCTGAGTTTTATTACCTGCACCGGGAAATATCTGGGACGATTGGAACCGGAAATGACCAAAAATATCTTTGTTCGTCAAGCCCAATGGCAAGCGGCTGGGGAATCAGAAGCAGCGCTGCATATTGTCCGGGGATTTATTCGGGGAAAGCTGAAAAATTATCGCACGATGCTAACCCGAAATCAGCGTAAATATCCGGAACTGACGTTACAAAAAGCAATAAATCGCCTACAACGTGCGATCGCGCCAATCGAGAAAACGGATAAAATCAACTCCCTGCGGGGGTTAGAGGGGGCGGGGAGTGCGGCGTATTTTGGTGTGTTTGATCAACTGATTCGCGTCCCTGGATTTAAGTTTACCGCCCGACGCCGTCGTCCCCCAACTGATCCGGTGAATGCGATGCTGAGTTTTGGCTATTCTCTACTGCGTCATGATATCCAGAGTGCGGTGAATATTGTGGGGTTTGATCCCTATTTGGGCTATCTTCATTGTCAACAGTATGGTCGTCCAGGATTAGCCTTAGATTTAATGGAAGAGTTTCGACCTTTGGTTGTGGATTCAATGATACTCAATGGCATTAATCTGCGAATCCTCACCCCTGAGCAGTTTACCACGGAACCTCTCAGCCAAGCTGTCTTTTTATCCCCGGAAGGACGGCGAGAATTTCTCAAGCTTTATGAACAAAAGAAGCAATCAACGTTTAAGCATCCTGTCTTGAGGCGCAAATGTACTTATCAGGAAGCCTTTGAGATACAAGGGCGACTCTTGGCGAAGTATCTGATGGGGGAAATTGAGCAGTATCCGCCGTTAATTGTGAGGTAGAGAGTATGTATTTGGTTGTGTCCTATGATATCCCGGAAGATAAGCGTCGAACGAAAATACACAGTATTCTTAAGTCTTATGGGCAGTGGATGCAGTATAGTGTGTTTGAGTGCAGTTTGACGGATACCCAGTATGCCAAATTGCGATCGCGTCTTTCTAAGGTGATTAAGCCAGACCAAGACAGCATTCGCTTTTATTTCCTCTGTGGCTGTTGTCAAGGGAAGGTTGAACGCATCGGCGGTGAACCCATAAGAGATAATTCGATTTTCTTTGTCTGATGCGACAACCAGTAGGTGTTTTTTTCGAGGAGTCAAAATTTGAGGCTGTATTCCTTATGCTGTCAGGGATACAGCCTTTTTCGCGAATGAGGAGGTTGTCGCAAAGGCTGAAAGGCTGATACAGAAAGGATTTGAGACTTTTTTGTTCGCGGGGGTTGTCAAAACCGAGGGCGGAAATGCTATAGTTAGAGGAGGTTGTCGCAATCGAACCTTGAAAACCAAATACAGCAAGCGTTTCAGAGGTCGGCGGTCGAAATCCTCTATAATCCCTATCAGGGATTGAAACCCTTCTTAAGCCGAGCTTCCATTTTTTCGGAAGCGGTCGAAATCCTCTATAATCCCTATCAGGGATTGAAACTGCATTCCATAGATAGATTGATGTTGATGAACCTCGTCGAAATCCTCTATAATCCCTATCAGGGATTGAAACTAAGGGTAAGGATAAGGACAAGGACAAGGGTGATGGGTCGAAATCCTCTATAATCCCTATCAGGGATTGAAACAGGATCAGCAAAAGGTGTAGCCATTTAAGAAAAAGTCGAAATCCTCTATAATCCCTATCAGGGATTGAAACAATACTTTTCAAAATTTGGCTAATGACCGATTAACGTCGAAATCCTCTATAATCCCTATCAGGGATTGAAACTACCAGCTCCGAGGGTGTTGGGCGAAATCTTAGAGTCGAAATCCTCTATAATCCCTATCAGGGATTGAAACAAGAGGGCGGCTACTTTTACAGACCATACATCAGTCGAAATCCTCTATAATCCCTATCAGGGATTGAAACTGATTTTTATCAGCAGAGGCTACCAGAAATTAGGTCGAAATCCTCTATAATCCCTATCAGGGATTGAAACGAATTTGGATCGATTTGCGTCTCACTAGATATATAAGTCGAAATCCTCTATAATCCCTATCAGGGATTGAAACGTGAATGAATACCGTTGTTTGCGTGCTTGCCCAAGTCGAAATCCTCTATAATCCCTATCAGGGATTGAAACTCATTGAAGCTTTCTCCGGGTAAAGCATTAATACGGTCGAAATCCTCTATAATCCCTATCAGGGATTGAAACTACTGGAAACGCCATCTGATACCCGACAAGATTTAGTCGAAATCCTCTATAATCCCTATCAGGGATTGAAACGACCCTCTAAGTGGTGGTGAGTTTTGCTATTTGTCGTCGAAATCCTCTATAATCCCTATCAGGGATTGAAACTGGTTGGTGCTTTTTGGTAGACCGTCTGACTCATCGTGTCGAAATCCTCTATAATCCCTATCAGGGATTGAAACTATATAGTCTCCATTAAACACCGGGCAATTATTTGTCGAAATCCTCTATAATCCCTATCAGGGATTGAAACAACGCAGCGCCCACTAAGAGAAACGAGAAGAGAACGTCGAAATCCTCTATAATCCCTATCAGGGATTGAAACTATCCAATCCATAGGAGACAAAATAGCCCGATCCGGTCGAAATCCTCTATAATCCCTATCAGGGATTGAAACGAATCAAGCCGATAATCCGGCTTAACTTCCATACCGTCGAAATCCTCTATAATCCCTATCAGGGATTGAAACAAATAATTAGGAGCTTTCACGTCTATGAGCGCCCTGAGTCGAAATCCTCTATAATCCCTATCAGGGATTGAAACTATTTTCTGCTCCAATCCTCGCGTGGCAAAAGTTGTATCAATGTCGAAATCCTCTATAATCCCTATCAGGGATTGAAACCTGTTAAACTCACATATCCCACTAAAGGTTTAGCCGTCGAAATCCTCTATAATCCCTATCAGGGATTGAAACAAATAGTAGAAACCTGGAATCATAAAACGGATAGATGGTCGAAATCCTCTATAATCCCTATCAGGGATTGAAACAATTGTTATGATTGGATTAACTTCCTTTACAGAAGGTCGAAATCCTCTATAATCCCTATCAGGGATTGAACAACGGTTGAGCGCAGTCCCCATCTAAAATCACAAGATTTAGATGGGGTTAGCAAAACGCAGCCAGTTACCTGGACTTAGTGAACTTGATATTGACTGGCTGAGACAGTGTATTTTGATGGCGGAGACTGATGCAGGAGAAGCGATTCGGGCATTTCGACGCGGGATTTAGCACCCTGAAGTTTGGCTAGTCGGTGGGCAATGCCCACCCTACTGGCGTGGCACACCTTAATTGGTGGATTAGAATTGTAGGGGCGCATGGCGTGCGCCCAGAAAATCGCTTGTCTATAATCTCCATCAGGGATTGAAACTGGGACATTAAGAAACATGGAGATAGCGCGATCGCTCAATCAAAAAACTCTCCTGATTCAATCGCCTGTTGTAGCATAGCTTTGATAAACCAGAGAGAAGATGACGCCAAGCCTGAAGCTGTGCTGAATGTCCATCTTGCTTGCACCATTGTGCGATCGCGTCTGATAGATTGAAATACAAAAACAATTTACCCTTAATATTAGCTGACAACAAGCAAGTTGTCAATAATAAACTGGCGATTCATCCCACGCTCAATCGAAGATTAGTCCCAACTTCCAGAAAAACTTCAAAGGTGCGTTACGCTTCGCTAACGCACCCTACAAATAACAAATAGACAGGAACCGTAGGGGCACTATCCTTGCGCCCTAAAAAGATTAAAATTAGTTGATACCCTAGGTAAGGGAACGGCATTGCCTTGTCCCTAAAAATTTCCCAATCATTGGTTATTTTAATGCCTCATAGTCTAATTCTCAACCTGCTTCCCCAATCGCCAATTCCCACCCAGTTTCTGAGTGGACGCCATTTACACGCCCTATTTCTTAATTTAGTGAGTTCCGTCGATAGAAACCTAGGCGATTATCTCCATGAAGCCAAAGCCGATAAAGCCTTTACCTTGAGTCCCCTACAACTTCAGCATCGGGGTGATACAGCGTCTCCTATTCTACAATGGCAACACCATAAACCAATTCCCCAAGGGACTCCCTGTTGGTGGCGGATTTCCCTGTTGGATGATACCTTATTTAGCCAATTAACCCACCTGTGGTTAAACCTGAATCCCGAACAACCCTGGCATTTAGGTCCAGCTAACTTGCAGATTACCAGTATCCTGGGAACAAAGCAAAAAGGAATACCAGGATGTTGGGCAAATGCCCTCAGTTATAGCCAATTATACGACCAAGCGTCAGCGTGCGATCGCGCCCTGAATTTTGCCTTTTCTACCCCGACGGCATTTCGTCAAAGTAAATATGATTGTTCCTTACCGACAAGGGAGTTAGTCTTTAACAGTTTAATTAAGCGCTGGAATCAATACAGTGGCATAGAATTCCCGAAACCATTAGTCGATCATGTTTTTCCCAGTTTCTTTGACATTCACACAGAATTAGTTGCCGATTCTCGCAGTAAGTTTATTGGCTGTGTTGGCGCGATGAATTTTCGGATTATGGGACAACTTGAGGCACAGATGATTCAGCAAATTAACGCCTTAGCCGATTTTGCCCTCTATTCTGGCGTAGGGCGGAAAACAACGATGGGAATGGGGATAGTGCGGCGAATAAAGTCGTAAAGACGTTGCACCGGAACATCTCTATAAAATGGTTATTGTGTAGGGGCGGGTTTAGGGACTAAATTCAACGATTCACCGATAACCTCTCAACAAAACCCGCCCTCCCCACTCTTTACACGCCCTCAGTTATAGCCAATTATACGACCAAGCGTCAGCGTGCGATCGCGCTTTCTTAACAATTCAGAAGGCTGGATATATCTATCTCCCACGATTGATGAATATCTGCCACAAAAATGTAGAAATAGGGGTATCAGGGTGAAACCTGATAGATAGATTAGAGAGATGGAGACGGATACTATGACATTAGGTCAATCTCAACGCGGTGTTGGTGTCTTTCCAACGCGACAAGCCACCGAAGAGGCTCTTAAAAATCTGAGAGATGCAAATTTTCCCATGAATCAAGTCTCAGTTATTGCTCGGAATGAGGAGCAAATTGCTGGTGTGGTCAAACTTTCTGTCGATACTGACAAACAAAGCCGAGAATGCTGGGAAGTTGGTAATTCCAGTAAGCGCCCATAACACATCACAAGATTGCTCCAATTGCGGCGAGAAAGTACCCAAAAAGTTGCACGTTCGATGGCA